>NZ_JBKJFM010000379.1:0-724 GCF_046614825.1 Streptomyces nanhaiensis | reverse complement strand
CTCCGCCGGGCCGGCCGCGCCCACCGCGCGGGCCGCGTCGGCGGCGGGCACGCCCCGGCGGACGAGCGTACGCATGCGCTCCAGCCGCTCCAGGTCCCGCGCCGAGTAGCGGCGGTGTCCGCCGCGGGTCCGTCCGGAGGGTGCGAGGCCGTAGCGGCGCTCCCAGGCGCGGAGCGCGGCGGTGCTCATCTCCAGACGCTCGGCCACCACGCCCACCGGCAGCAGGACCTCCGCCGCCTGCTGGTCGAGGGCCGGCCGCGCGGCGGCGCGGGAGGGAGGAGCGAAAGACATGGCGCCATCGTCCGCCCAGGTCGGACCGGACGCAAGTCGCCCGCTGTACAAGTTCTGCACAAGTTTGTTTGAATCAACCGGGTGCGGGCACGCGCGGAGCGACGGGCCACCCGAACGGCCCGTCGTGCCATGGAGGGGGCTGTCACACGTGCGTCGGCACAGCGCTCCTCCTGTCGCCCATCCGCGCCGCGCGGTGCCTACGCTTCACCCATCCAGAGCGCCCGAACTGAGAACATTGTCTTCAATGTTCGGGTGTGAAAACTTCTGTCCGTACGTGCGCCGGGCGTCTCGGCCCCGCGCCGGGAAGGAGCCGCGATGCGGCACCAGGCCACCGACCTGGCCCTCGCCCCTGCCAGCACCGCACCCGCACGTCCCGCGCCGGCCGCCCTGGGAGGGGCGCGGCCCGGCCGGGCCGCGCCCCTGCCGCCGCGTC
>NZ_JBKJFM010000378.1:0-727 GCF_046614825.1 Streptomyces nanhaiensis | reverse complement strand
AGTTCGGCCCGCACCCGCCAGCCGCCGCCGGGGCGGGGTCCCGCGGTCAGGCTCCCGCCCGCCGCCACCGCGCGTTCCCGCATCCCGTCCAGGCCTCGTCCCGACCCCAGACCGCGTACGGCGCCGGACGCATGCGGCGCCCCGCCGGCCGGCGGGGCGCCGTTGTCGACGGTCAGCTCCAGCAGGCCGCCGCGGTGTCCGACCGTAACCCGTACGGCCGCGCCGGGGGCGTGGCGCAGCGTGTTCGTCAGGGCCTCCCGCACGATGGCGAAGACGGTCCCGCCCGTCCGCCCCGGCAGGTCAGCCCGGAGGTCGGTCTCCACGGGGCCGCCCAACCCGCCGACGCCGGCGGCGAGTTCGGCGATGCGGCCGTTCCAGGTGCGGGGCTCCCCCTCGGCCTCGGTACGCATCACCGCCACCAGTTCGCGCAGTGCGGACACGGTCTCGCGGCCGTCGCGCGCCGCGGCCTCCAGCGCCTCGGCGGCCAGTTCGGGCCTGGAGCCGCCGAGCCTGCGCGCGGCCTCGGCCGTGACCACGACCGAGGTCAGGTGGTGGGCGCCGATGTCGTGGAGTTCGCGGGCCAGCCGGTGGCGCTCCTCCTCGGCGGCCCCGCTCCGCTCCTCCTCGGCCCTGGCCAGCCGTGCGGCGGCGGCGTGCCGGGCGGCCAGCCGGCGGCGCCTGCCCAGACCGGTGCCGATGCCGACCGCGTGCGGCAGGACGGCGAGGA
>NZ_JBKJFM010000377.1:0-750 GCF_046614825.1 Streptomyces nanhaiensis | reverse complement strand
CTTGCCGTTGGCCGACAGCGGCAGCTCCTCCAGCACGGTCAGCGTGGGCGGCACCATGTAGCCCGGCAACCGCTCCACCGCCCAGGACCGCACCACGGCCAGCAACGCCTCGTCCGCCGCCCGGTCCCCCCGCACCTCGGGCACCACATAACCCACCAGCCGCCGGTGATGCCGCTCCCCCAACGCCGCCGCCACCACCGCGGCCACCCCCGGCGCCCGCCCCAGAACCGCCTCGATCTCCCCCAGCTCGATCCGGAAACCACCCACCTTGACCTGGAAGTCCTCCCGCCCCAGGAACTCGATCTCCCCCGACGGCAACCACCGCCCCACATCCCCCGTCCGGTACAACCGCTCCCCGGACACCGGATGCACCACGAACGACGCCGCGGTGCGCTCCGCATCGTTCCAGTACCCCTCGGCCAGCCCCACCCCCGCGATGAACAACTCACCCGGCACCTGCACCGGGCACTCCCGCCACCGCCCGTCGAACACATGGAACCGCTGGTTGCGCAACGGCCGCCCGTACGGGATCGACTCCCACCCCGGATCCACCTCCCCCACCGGATAGGCGATCGACCAGATCCCCGCCTCCGTCGCACCCCCCAGACCCACCACCTCGGCCCCCGGGGCCAGCGCCCGCACCCGGCCGGGCAGATCCACCGGAATCCAGTCACCCGACAGCAGCACCACCCGCAGCGCAACCGCAGCCGAGGCCCCCGCCGCGTGCTCCACCAGCATCGCCATCAACGC
>NZ_JBKJFM010000376.1:0-773 GCF_046614825.1 Streptomyces nanhaiensis | reverse complement strand
GCGTTCGTCGTGCAGACGATGCGGCGGATCTCGGTGTCGAACCGGAGGAACGGAGTGAAGTCCTCCCAGGCGTTCTCCCAGAGCCGGACGATCGCCGGATACTTCTTGCCCCACGCATCGGCGAACTCCGCGAACCGCTCGAGGGCGGCTTCCTCGGTCGCCGAGGTGTAGACGGGCTTGAGAAGCTTGGCGATCTTGTCCCAGTCCTGGCGGGCGGCATAGCGGAAGGAATTCCGCAACAGGTGGACCACGCAGGTCTGGACGGTGGTGCGGGGCCAGATGGTCTCCACCGCGTCGGGAAGCCCCTTCAGCCCGTCGCAGACGAGCATGAGGACGTCGTTCACGCCGCGGTTCTTGATCTCGGTGAGGATGTGCAGCCAGTGCTTGGCGCCCTCGCCGCCGTCGCCGGCCCACAGCCCCAGAATGTCCCGTCGGCCCTCGACGGTGACGGCCAGGGCCACGTAGATCGGCCGATTTGCGACGGCACCGTCGCGGATCTTCACGTGGATCGCGTCGATGAAGAGCACCGGATAGACCGGGTCGAGGGGCCGGTTCTGCCACTCGGCCATGCCGTCCATGACCTTGTCGGTGATCGTGGAGATGGTCTGGCGGGAGACCTCGGCGCCATAGACCTCGGCCAGATGGGCCTGGACCTCGCCGGTGGTCAGGCCCTTCGCGGACAGGGAGATCACCATCTCGTCCACGCCGGTCAGGCGCTTCTGCCGCTTCTTGACGATCTTCGGATCAAAGCTGCCCTCGCGGTCGCGGGGCAC
>NZ_JBKJFM010000375.1:0-782 GCF_046614825.1 Streptomyces nanhaiensis | reverse complement strand
GCGGATCCCGCCCCGCCGGCACCAGGCCCCGCACCCGCTCAACCACCTGCCGCAGATGCTCCGGCGTCGTCCCGCAACACCCCCCCACCAACGACAACCCGTACTCGCGGACAAACCCCTCCTGCGCATCGGCCAACTCGCCCGCGGTCAGCGGATAACGCGCACCGTCCGCGGTCAGCTCCGGCAGCCCCGCGTTCGGCATGCAGGCGAGCGGCACCCGCGCATGCCGGGCCAGATACCGCAGATGCTCGCTCATCTCCGCCGGACCGGTGGCGCAGTTCAGGCCGATCATGTCGATGCCCAGCGGCTCCAGCGCACACAGCGCCGCCCCGATCTCACTGCCCAGCAGCATCGTGCCGGTCGTCTCCACCGTCACCGAGCAGATCACCGGCAGATCCACACCCAGCGCCTCCAGCGCCCGCCGCGCCCCCAGCACCGCCGCCTTGGTCTGCAGCAGATCCTGAGTGGTCTCCACCAGCAGCGCGTCCGCCCCACCCGCCACCAGACCCTCGGCATTGGCCTGATAGGCCTCCCGCAGCGTGCGGTACTCCACATGCCCCAGCGTGGGCAGCTTGGTGCCCGGCCCCATCGACCCCAGCACCCACCGCTGCCGCCCGTCCCTCCCGGTGAACGCGTCCGCCGCCTCCCGCGCGACCCGCGCCCCGGCCTCGGACAGCTCCCCCACCCGGCCGGCGATGTCGTACTCCGCCAGCGCCGCGAAGTTCGCCCCGAAGGTGTTGGTCTCCACACAGTCCACCCCCACCGCGAAGTACGCCTCGTGC
>NZ_JBKJFM010000374.1:0-784 GCF_046614825.1 Streptomyces nanhaiensis | reverse complement strand
CGCCTCGACGCCCGCCGAGCGCCTGGACGCCCGTCCCGAGCTGCCCGCCGCCCAGGCCCTGGCCGCCCGCGCCCTGTCCTCCCGGGCGGCCGACGGCCTGCTGCGCCCCCTGCTCGGCGCGCTGCTGTGCGACCCGGAGCTGACGACCTCCAGCCGGATCGGCGATCTGGTGCTGCGCGACTTCGCCCGCGGCGGGCTGTGCCTGCCCGCGGGCGGCGCGGTGTCCGTGCCCCGGGCCCTGGCGGACGGGCTGCCGCCCGGCACCGTCCGCACCGGGGTGCGCGTCCTGTCCGTGGCCGCCAACGCGGTGGTGACGCGCGACCACGGCACGATCCGCTGCCGCGCGGTGCTCATCGCCACCGGGGCCCGCGACGCGGCCGAGCTGCTGCCGGGTCTGCGGGTGCCGGACTTCCACCCGGTGACCGTGCTGCACCACGCGGTGGAGGGCCCGGCCCCCACGGACGAGCCGCTGCTCCTGCTCGACGCCGACCGGCGCGGTCCGGTGGCGTACACGGCCGTCGCCAGCGCCGTGGACCCCTCGCGCGCGCGGCCGGGCCGCGCGCTGGTCACCTCCGTGGTGCTGGGCGCCGCCGCGTCCGAGCCGCCCGGTGTGCTGGACCGGGCCGCGCGCGCCCAGCTCGCCGGGCTGTACGGCGTCCCGACCGGCCGCTGGGAGCTGCTGGCCGTCCACCACGACCCGCTGGCCGTACCCGCGGCGCCCGCCCCGCACGATCCGCGGCGCCCGGTCCGGGTGCTGTACGGCCTGTACGTCTGCGGCGACCAC
>NZ_JBKJFM010000373.1:0-791 GCF_046614825.1 Streptomyces nanhaiensis | reverse complement strand
GCCCAGGCCGGGGTGCCGCCGTCGCGCCCCGCCCTGCGGAGGCTGGCCGCCGCGGCCCCGCCGCTTCCGGTGCCCTGGCCGGCCGAGGCCCGCGAGGAGTTCGTCACCCTCCTGGGGGCGGGCGAGGCCGCCGTCGGGGTGTGGGAGGCGCTGGAGGCGGAGGGCCTGATCACCGCCTGGCTGCCCGAGTGGGAGCGGGTGCGCTGCCGCCCGCAGCGCAACCCCGTGCACCGCTGGACCGTCGACCGCCACCTGATCGAGACCGCGGCACGGGCCGGCGCGTACGTCCGCCGCGTCCGCCGTCCCGACCTGCTGCTGGTCGCCGCACTGCTGCACGACATCGGCAAGGGGCTCCCCGGCGACCACAGCGTCGCGGGCGAGGCCGCCGTGCGCGGCCTCGCCGCCCGGATGGGCTTCGACGCCGCCGACACCGCGACCCTGGCCACCGTCGTCCGCCACCATCTGCTGCTGGCCGAGACCGCCACCCGGCGCGACCTGGACGACCCGGCCACCGTACGCACCGTGGCCGACGCCGTCGGAGACGCCGGGACCCTGGAACTGCTGCACGCGCTCACCGAGGCCGACGCCCTGGCCACCGGGCCCGCGGCCTGGTCGGCCTGGCGCGCGGGACTCGTGGCCGACCTGGTGGGACGGACCGGCGCGGTGCTGGCGGGGCAGGCGGCAGGGGCCGCGGAGGCGGTGGGCCGGGGGCGCTCCGCCTCCCGGCCCACCGCCGGGGCAGAACGGCTGGCCGTGGAGGCGTGGCGCACCGGCGGGCCGGTGCTCTCCCT
>NZ_JBKJFM010000372.1:0-793 GCF_046614825.1 Streptomyces nanhaiensis | reverse complement strand
GCCCCGCCGCCGCGGCGGGCACCACCGCGGCGGGCACCACCGCCGCGGGCGCCGCAGCGTCCGGGCGGGCGGCGATCCGGACGAGACGGCGGGCCGCGTACAGCAGCACCGCCGCGGCCGCCGCGAGCAGCGCCGCCGCGTGCGCCGACCCGGCCCACCCCGTCGCCGTCAGGGCCAGTACGGCGGCGGTCAGCAGTCCCGGGACCCCCAGCGCGCACCCCGCGGCGAGAGCCGTCGGCGCCACCGCCCGCCGTCCGCGTCCGGCGCACCACAGCGCCACCGCCGCGTCACCGGCCGCCGTGACCAGCAGGGCCCAGGAGAAGGCGTACGGGCCGCCGCCCGCGCTCAGTGCCCACAGCGGCAGCGGGAGCTGGGCCAGGCACACGGCGACGGGCAGCGGCCCGCGCAGCCGGGGCAGCACCGCCCCGTACCCCGCCCAGAGCGCGGCGATCACGGCCGCGGCCACCGCCGCGTAGCCGGCTCCGCCGGCCTCCGGCAACGCCACCCGGTGCAGTGCGTAGGCGTCGAGCAGCAGCAGGACCAGCCCCAGCGACGCCACCGCCTCGGCCGTCGCGGTCAGCCCGCGGCGGGTCAGCGCCGCGGGCACGCCCAGCCCCAGAAGCGTCAGCGCGCCCAGTACCGCCGCGCGCCCTCCGATGCCCAGCCGGCCCCAGCTCACCAGCGTGAAGGCGGTCACCGCGACCGCCAGCAGCACCCCGCCGAGGGCCAGCAGCACGTTCCGCGCGGTCGGCCGGGCGGACGGCGGCGCGGGCGGCGGGGCGGGGGGACCGGC
>NZ_JBKJFM010000371.1:0-815 GCF_046614825.1 Streptomyces nanhaiensis | reverse complement strand
GCCTATGTGATCTTCACGTCGGGGTCCACCGGCGAACCCAAGGGCGTGGCCGTCTCCCACCGCGCCGCCATGAACACCATCACCGACCTCAACGACCGCTGCCACATCACCGCCGACGACCGCGTCCTGGCCCTGTCCGCCCTGGACTTCGACCTCTCCGTCTACGACACCTTCGGCCTGCTCACCGCCGGCGGCACCCTCATCCTCCCCCACCACGACCACCGCACCGACCCCGACCACTGGCACCACCTCACCCACACCCACCACCCCACCATCTGGAACACCGTCCCAGCCCTGCTGGACATGCTCCTGACCACCACCACCGACCACCGCCCCCTGCCCCACACCCTCCGCCTCGCCCTCGTCTCCGGCGACTGGATCCCCCTCGACCTCCACCCCCGCCTCACCCACCACCTCCCCCACTGCACCCTCATCGCCCTCGGCGGCGCCACCGAAGCCGGCATCTGGTCCAACCACCACCACATCACCACCGTCCCCCCGCACTGGACCTCCATCCCCTACGGCCGCCCCCTGCGCAACCAGCACTACCGCGTCGTCAACCACCACGGACACGACGCACCCGACTGGGTCCCCGGCGAACTCTGGATCGGCGGCCACAGCCTCGCCCTCGGCTACCACAACGACCCCCACACCACCGACCGCAAATTCCCCCGCACCCACAACACCCGCTGGTACCGCACCGGAGACCTCGGACGCTACTGGCCCGACGGCACCCTCGAATTCCTCGGCCGCACCGACCACCAAATCAAGATCAACGGCCACCGCATCGAACTCGGCGAAATCGAAACCGCCCT
>NZ_JBKJFM010000370.1:0-828 GCF_046614825.1 Streptomyces nanhaiensis | reverse complement strand
CGGCGCGCCGCCGAGGCCCTGGGCGCCGAGGAGCGCCTGGCCGAGCTGCTGGGGCTGCCCGGCGGCGACCGGCCGGAGGCTTCCCCGGAGCCCGGTTCCGAACCCGGTCCCGCCGAACCCGGCCCCGGCGGGTCCGGCCCCGCCGGCGCGCTGGACGCCGAAGGGCTGGACCGCAACGCCGAGACCCTGCGCGAGCTGCTGGAGGAGTCGGTCGCGGCCGCCGAGCGCCAGCTGTTCGACCTGCGCACGGCCGCCGCCGACGACTCCCGCATCCTCGGCGCCCTCGGCGACGGCGGACTGCTGCCGCCCGGCCCCGACGTCCTGGCCACCGTCGAGTACCTGGGCGAGCACGGCATCCCCGCCCTGCCGGGCTGGCGCTACCTCGCCCAGTCCGTGGACCCGGCCGACCACGCCGCCGTCCTGGCCGCCCGGCCCGAACTGGTCGACGGCGTCGTCATCACCGACCCCGGAAGCCACGCCCGCGCCCGGGAGGTCCTGTCGGGCGCGGCCCTGCTGCCCCGCTCGGCCGTCGCCGTCGGCACCGCCGCCGCGCTGCTGGCACCCGTCCCCGCACCCGGGAGCCAGGACGCCGGGACCCCCGGCGGCTCCGGCGTGTTCCTCGTACCGCCCAACCCGGCCATGCACGACGAGCACGCGGCCGACGACGAGCGCCGCCGGCTGCGCGAGCGCGCCGCCGCCCGCGACGAGGAGATCCGCGCCCTGGCCGCGCGGCTGTCGGCCGACCGCTCCCTGGCCGCCCGGATCGGCTCCCGGCCCACCGCCTGCCCGCCCGGCCGCCGCGCCGAGCTGGCGGCCGGGGCCCGCGCC
>NZ_JBKJFM010000036.1:0-40805 GCF_046614825.1 Streptomyces nanhaiensis | reverse complement strand
GGGGACGCCCTCCGCGGGACGGACGGGCTGACCGGTGCGGGAAGGCTGACCGGGGCCGGAACGGCCGGGGGCGCCGAAGCCCCCGCCCGCGGGACCGCCTGCCGGGCCACCCGCCGCGGGACCGCCTGCCGGGCCGCCGGGGAGCGCGGCGCGCGAGGAGGAGCCGCCCTGGACCTGGTTGCGGGTGGGCAGCGCGCCGAGCCTGCTGGTACCGGCCGGCGCACCGCCGCCCTGCGGCTCGCGCCGCAGCGTGGCGGACGGACCGGCGCCCTGGCCGCCGTCGCCGGAGGGCCTCTTCTGCTGGCCGTTCTGCTGACCGTTCTGCTGGCCGCCGCGCTGGGTGACGTCGACCGGGAGCATGACCAGCGCGGTCGTACCGCCGGAGTCGGAGGGGCGCAGCTGGATGCGGATGCCGTGCCGCAGGGACAGGCGGCCGACCACGAACAGGCCCATGCGGCGGGAGACCGAGACGTCGACCGTCGGGGGGTTGGCGAGCCGCTCGTTGATCGCCGCGAGGTCCTCGGGCGACAGCCCGATGCCGGTGTCGTGGATCTCGACCAGCACCCGCCCGTCGGGCAGCGCGTGGCCGGTGACCTTGACCTTGGTCTGCGGCGAGGAGAACGAGGTGGCGTTCTCCAGCAGCTCGGCCAGCAGGTGCACCAGGTCGTTGACGACCCGGCCCGCGACCTCGGTGGTGGGAACGGCGTTCAGCTCGATGCGCTCGTACTGCTCCACCTCGGAGGCGGCGGCGCGCAGCACGTCCACCAGCGGCACCGGGCGGGTCCAGCGGCGGCCGGGCTCCTCGCCCGCGAGGACCAGCAGGTTCTCGCCGTTGCGGCGCATACGGGTCGCCAGGTGGTCCAGCTTGAACAGGGAGGAGAGCTGGTCCGGGTCGGCCTCGCGGGACTCCAGCTCGGAGATGAGCGAGAGCTGACGCTGGATCAGGCCCTGGCTGCGGCGCGAGAGGTTGGTGAACATCGCGTTGACGTTCCCCCGCAGCAGCGCCTGCTCGGCCGCGAGGCGGACCGCCTCGCGGTGGACGTCGTCGAACGCCGCGGCCACCCGGCCGATCTCGTCGCGGCTGTGGACGCCGACGGACTCCACGGAGGTGTCGACGTCCTGCGGGTCGGCCTCGGAGAGCTGCTTGACCAGCTCGGGCAGGCGGCGGTGGGCCACGTCCTGCGCGGTGTCCTGCAGCCGGCGCAGCGAGCGGATCATGGAGCGGGCCACGACGAACGCGCCGACCAGCGAGATACCGAGGACCAGCAGCACCAGGATGCCGTTGAAGAGGGCCGACTGCTGGGCCTCGGCCCGCAGCGTACGGGCCTGCTCGTCCATCTGCGTGAGCAGCGAGGCCTCGATCTTCCGCATCTGCTCGATCTTGACCTGGTCCTGGTCGAACCAGTCCAGGTAGGAGCGGTTCTCGCGGGAGATGCCCTTGGGGTCCTTCACCACACGCTCGGCGTACTCGTCGGCCGAGGTGATGTTGACGATGCCCTCGTCGAGCGGCTTGGTGAGCTCGGCCGCCTCGTTGTTGCCGTAGATGTCGTCGAAGCGCTTGCGGGCCGCGCTCTCGCTCTCCCAGGCGGTCCTGATGTACAGGTGGTCGTTGTCCGAGAGCTTGGGGCCGTCCTCGCGGGCCAGGCCGGCGCTGATGATCGCCCGCTGCATGGAGGCGTACTCCTTGGCGGAGGAGAACGCGGCCAGCGCACGGGTGCTCTGGATCATCTCAGGGTTGCTGGTGGCCTGCGCCATGTCCTGGGACAGGCTCAGCAGCGACTGGATCAGCTGGTTGTAGTCGTTGACCGTCTGCGAGATGTTGTCCGGGTTGTCGTACGCCCGCTCCCGGATGGTCTTGAGCCGGTTCAGCTGCCGGGTGATGTCCGTGATCGTGGCCCGGACGCCGGAGAGGAGCCCGGCGTCGGCCTCCTCGAGCGCGGGGGTGGCGTCGAAGAACGCCGCCTTGACCTGGTCGGTCTCCTCGCGGGGGCCGACGACCGCGTCGTCCTTGGGGTTGCCGGTGCCGGTCAGGGGGCCGGCCGAGCGGTCCCGCTCCTCCTGGAGCGCCGTCGCCAGCTCGGTGGCGCGCTCGGTCATCTCCGTGAGGAGCTTCATGTTGTCGAGCTGGTCGACCTCGGCGAGCGAGTTGTTGATGCTCAGCGCGCCAAGCGAGGTGGCCGTGACGACGGGAAGGGCCAGCAGCGAGACCAGCCGGGTGCTGATGCGCCAGTTGCGCAGGGCGAGGCGGGAGCCCGTCGCACCGGGCTCCTTGGGCTTCGGGGCGCCCTCGGCCTCGCCGTCCGGTCGCGCCTTGGCGCGCTTGCCCTTGTCGGCGTCGAGGGCCTGCTCCCGGCCACCGCTCTCCTGGGCGCGCTGTGGTGAGGAGCCGCGGTCGGTCGCACCGCGCAGCTCCGGGTCCCCCACAGCGCTGCCATCCCTCTTGAAACGTCCCTGCACTAGCGTCGCAACCTCTGGACCAGGCGTCCCCCCGCGAACGGCGGAACGGTATCGAGTCGGGAAGGCCCGAAGGACCCCCCTGACGGTCGTGAGTGACCGGCGCGCCCCCAAGTCTCCGCCACGCGGCGCTCCTGTGCGCCCCTTGCGCGCCGGGTCGTCTCCTGCGGCGGTCCGTGGAATTCCAGCACAGTGCCGGATCTCCAACAAGGTCCGTGGATAAGGCTGTGACATGCGTGACGCTACGCAGACACCCCGTGGCGCAGGGTGTAGGCGCATACGGCGCATCACGGACTTTTGGCAGTTGGCGCCACACGTGAGCCGCTACAGTGCCCACTGCCCCGGTAGCGACACCGGAGGGCGGATCGCCCGACATCGGGGCTTATGACCGTTTGGGCCACCACCCTTGACGGTCCGTTATGCGGCTTTTGCCCGCGGTTTCGTGAGTAAAATCACAGGCGGATCGTTATACGAGTCATCCCTGGAGGGGAATGGGGCCCCTTACGCTCAGCTTTACACAAGGCATGTAAACGACAAGAAGGCGAACGAGGCAGACTCGGTGAAGACCACGATGATCACGCGCAGTGTTGCCAACCCGCAGCGCACCACCCTGGCCCACCTCAGGGACGCCGGCGAACTGGCCCCGGCCGTCCCGGCCGAGGGTGCGGAGAACGGGGAGGGGACCGGGAGCCTTCCGGCCCAGACCGCCAACCCGCGCCGGACCGTCCTGGTTGACGCCCCCGTCGGCTGACCGGCTCCGCGACGACGGACCTCGTCGGCCCCGTACGCCTCGGGCGTACGGGGCCGAGCTGTGCCAGGGGGCGGTTCGCGCGGGACCGGCGACCGGTTCCGCTCCCGGTTCCCCGGCCTCCGGTCAGCCCTGCCAGCTGTGGGGGGCCCGGAAGCCGGAGGTGCGCTCCAGGCGGCGCCAGGGCGCGGTGCTGCGGCGCGGGCGGGAGGCGGCCGGGCCGGCCTGGTGGGCTGCTGCGCGGGCCATGAGCAGGGCGGTGACCGCGGCGAGCTCCTCCTCGCTGGCGTGACCCTTCTCCACACGGACCACGTCGGTGACGGCGGTGGCAGTGGCGGTGGCGGGAACGTTCACAGGGCTGGTCCTCACAGGTGTCACTGGGGCGGGTTGCCGTGCTTGCGGGCGGGCAGGTCGGCGTGCTTGGTACGGAGCATGGCCAGGGCGCCGATGAGGACACCGCGGGTGTCGGCGGGGTCGATGACGTCGTCGACCAGGCCGCGCTCGGCCGCGTAGTAGGGGTGCATCAGCTCTGCCTTGTACTCCTTGACCAGCTCCGCCCGGGTGGCCTCGGGGTCGTCGGCGGCGGCGATCTGCCGCCGGAAGATCACGCCCGCCGCGCCCTCGGCGCCCATCACCGCGATCTCGTTGGTCGGCCAGGCGTAGGTCAGGTCCGCGCCGATGGACTGGGAGTCCATCACGATGTACGCGCCGCCGTAGGCCTTGCGCAGCACCAGCGAGATCCGCGGCACGGTGGCGTTGCAGTACGCGTACAGCAGCTTCGCCCCGTGCCGGATGATCCCGCCGTGCTCCTGGTCCACCCCCGGCAGGAAGCCGGGCACGTCCAGCAGGGTGACGATGGGGATGTTGAACGCGTCGCACATCTGCACGAAGCGGGCGGCCTTCTCCGAGGCGTGGATGTCCAGCACCCCGGCCAAATGCTGGGGCTGGTTGGCCACCACGCCCACCACCTGCCCGTCCAGCCGGGCCAGCGCGCAGATGATGTTGGTGGCCCAGCGCTCGTGGACCTCCAGCATCTCCCCGTCGTCGACGATCTCCTCGATCACCGCCCGCATGTCGTAGGGGCGGTTGCCGTCGGCGGGGACGAGGTCGTACAGCACCTCGCTGCGCCGGTCGGCCGGGTCGGCGCACTCGGTGCGCGGCGGGTTCTCCCGGTTGTTGGACGGGAGCAGGGAGAGCAGGTAGCGGACCTCCTCCAGGCAGGTGGCCTCGTCGTCGTAGGCGAAGTGCGCCACCCCGGAGGTCGCGGCGTGCACGTCCGCCCCGCCCAGCCCGTTCTGGCTCACCTGCGCGCCGGTGACGGCCTGGACGACGTCGGGGCCGGTGATGAACATCTGCGAGGTCTCGCGGACCATGAACACGAAGTCGGTCAGCGCCGGGGAGTAGGCAGCCCCGCCCGCGCACGGACCCAGCATCACCGAGATCTGCGGGATGACGCCGGACGCCTTGGTGTTGCGCTGGAAGATGCCGCCGTAGCCGGCCAGCGCCACCACGCCCTCCTGGATGCGGGCGCCGGCCCCGTCGTTGAGGGAGACCAGCGGCGCACCGGCCGCGATGGCCATGTCCATGATCTTGTGGATCTTCTGTGCGTGGGCCTCGCCCAGCGCCCCGCCGAAGATCCGGAAGTCGTGGGCGTAGACGAAGACGGTGCGGCCCTCGACCGTTCCCCAGCCGGTGACCACCCCGTCGGTGTACGGCTTGCGGTCCTCCAGGCCGAAGCCGGTGGCGCGGTGCCGCCGCAGCGGCTCCACCTCCTGGAACGACCCCTCGTCCAGCAGCAGTTCGATCCGCTCACGCGCGGTCAGCTTGCCCTTCGCGTGCTGGGCCTCGGTGGCCCGCTCGCTCGGACCGCGCCGGACCTGCTCACGGATGGCGTGCAACTCCGCCACACGGCCACGGGCGTCACTCGCCGCGGGCGGCGTCTGGGACAGATCGGTCATGTTCAGACCCTACGAAACGGCCACGCTGTTCGCCGTCGTCGGATTCGTACAGTCTCAGCCCGCGATTCATGGCCACGCTGGACAGAACCATGCCCCTGACGCCTCTACACCAGGGAGGATCCCCAGTTTCCCCCGGTGTGGACTGTGGGAATCCCACAGTCCACACCGGGGGAGGCGTTCAGACCTGGGTGGGCGTGTCGTGACGGCCGGTCAGCCCTGGGGCTCGACGCCGGCGCGCAGCAGACCGTAGGTGTAGGCGTCGACGAGGGCCTGCCAGGAGGCAGCGATGACGTTGTCGGCCACTCCGACGGTGGACCACTCCCCGCCTCCGTCGCCGGTGGACACCAGCACCCGTGTGGTGGACTCCGTGCCGTGGGTGCCCGCCAGGATGCGGACCTTGTAGTCCACCAGCTCCATCTGGGCGAGTTCGGGGTAGATCCGCTCCAGGGCCAGCCGCAGCGCCCGGTCCAGGGCGTTGACGGGCCCGTTCCCCTCGGCGGTGGAGACGATGCGCTCGCCCTTGGCCCACAGCTTCACGGTCGCCTCGTTGGCGTGGGACCCGTCGGGGCGGTTCTCCACGATGGCGCGCCAGGACTCGGTGGTGAAGAAGTTCCGGGGACTCCCCTCCTCCCCGTCCCGCAGCAGCTCCTCCCGCAGCAGCAGCTCGAAGGAGGCGTCGGCGGCCTCGTAGCTGTAACCGCGCAGTTCGCGCTCCTTGACGCGCTCCACGATCCGGCCGACCAGCTCGCGGTCGCCGCCGAGGTCGATGCCCAGTTCCTGGCCCTTGAGCTCGATGGAGGCGCGGCCGGCCATGTCGGAGACCAGCATCCGCAGGCGGTTGCCGACCAGTTCGGGGTCGATGTGCTGGTAGAGGTCGGGATCCACCTTGATGGCGGAGGCGTGCAGTCCGGCCTTGTGGGCGAACGCCGAGACGCCCACGTACGGCTGGTGGGTGGAGGGCGTGAGGTTGACGACCTCGGCGATGGCGTGGGAGATCCTCGTCATCTCGCGCAGCGCGCCCTCGGGCAGGACCTTCATGCCGTACTTGAGCTGGAGGGCGGCGACCACCGAGAAGAGGTTGGCGTTGCCCACGCGCTCGCCGTAGCCGTTGGCGGTGCACTGCACATGGGTGGCGCCGGCGTCCACGGCGGCCAGGGTGTTGGCGACGGCGCAGCCGCTGTCGTCCTGGGCGTGGATGCCCAGGCGCGCGCCGGTGTCGGCGCGCACCGTCCGCACCACGGCCTGGACCTGGGCGGGGAGCATGCCGCCGTTGGTGTCGCACAGCACGACCACGTCGGCGCCGGCCTCGTACGCGGTGCGCACGACCTGCTTGGCGTACTCGGGATCGGCCAGGTATCCGTCGAAGAAGTGCTCGCAGTCGACGAAGACCCGCCGGCCCTGCTCCCGCAGGTGCTCCACCGTGTCGCGGACCATCGCCAGGTTCTCCTCCAGCGTGGTGCGCAGCGCCAGTTCGACGTGGCGGTCGTGTGCCTTGGCCACGATGGTGACCACCGGCGCCTGCGAGTCGACCAGCGCCCGCACCTGCGGGTCGTCGGCCGCCGCGACGCCCGCCCTGCGGGTGGCGCCGAACGCGACGAGCCGTGCGTGGCGGAAGTCGATCTCCTCGCGGGCGCGCCGGAAGAACTCGGTGTCCCGGGGGTTGGCACCGGGCCAGCCGCCCTCGATGAAGCCGACACCGAAGTCGTCCAGGTGACGGGCGATGGTCAGCTTGTCGGCGACGGAGAGGTTGATGCCCTCCCGCTGTGCCCCGTCGCGGAGCGTGGTGTCGAAGACGTGGAACGCGTCGCCGGGGGACGCGTCCCCCGGCTGCCGGGAGGCCGCGGCGTCGGTCATGCTGGTCTGGCTCCTGTCGATGGATGTAGGTCCGGAATGCTTGGCCCTACTTGTCCCCATCATCCCTCACGCCCTCGTTCCGGCCGGGTGGCGCCGGAAAACGAAAAGACCCCTCGCGGGTGCGAGAGGTCTGCGCGCGGGTCTGGGACACGGTGTCCGCCATCGCACCGGGTGTGTGCGTAGGCGGTCACTGCGGACCGGCGCGCCTGCTGCCGATAATCATGGCGAGGTGAGGCACGGGCACAGTCTGGCACGGATCCGCTCCGCGGATCGGGCGGTCTCACGATGTGGTCGGCCACGGTCGGCGGGGACCGGTGGAGGTGGGCGGTGGGAGGGGGCGGGACGGGAGGGCCGGGACGCTCGCGGCCCTCCCGCCCCGCCGGGCCGGACCCTCAGGCCAGCTTGTGCATCCAGCCGTGCGTGTCCTGCGCGCGGCCGGTCTGGACCGCCAGCAGCGCCTCGCGCAGCTCCATCGTGATCTCGCCCGGCTCGCCGTCGCCCACCGTCCAGTTCCCCGCGGCGGACTTCACCGCGCCGACCGGGGTGATGACGGCGGCGGTACCGCAGGCGAAAACCTCGGTGATCGAGCCGTCGGCGTTGCCCTCGCGCCAGTCGTCGACGGAGATGCGGGCCTCCTCGGTGCGGTAGCCCAGGTCGGAGGCGATCGTCAGCAGCGAGTCGCGGGTGATGCCCGGCAGCAGGGTGCCGGTCAGCCTGGGCGTGACGATGGTGGCGTCCCTGCCCGACCCCTTCACGAAGTACAGGTTCATGCCGCCCATCTCCTCGATCCAGCGGCGCTCGCCGGCGTCCAGCCAGACCACCTGGTCGCAGCCGTGCTCGGCGGCCTCGGCCTGGGCGACGAGGGAGGCCGCGTAGTTGCCGCCGGTCTTGGCCTCACCCGTTCCGCCGGGGGCGGCGCGCACGTACTCCTGCGACAGCCAGACCGAGACGGGCTTGACGCCGCGCGGGAAGTAGGCGCCCGCGGGCGAGGCGATCACCACGAACAGGTACTCGTTCGCGGGCTTGACGCCGAGCCCGACCTCCGCGGCGAACATGAAGGGACGCAGGTACAGGGACTGCTCGCCCTTGCCGGGCACCCACGCCCTGTCCTGCTGCACCAGCAGGTCGCACGCCTCGACGAAGGTCTCCACCGGCAGCTCGGGCATCGCCAGCCGGCGCGCGGAGCGCTGGAAGCGCCGGGCGTTGGCGTCCGGGCGGAAGACGGCGACCGAGCCGTCGGGCTGGCGGTACGCCTTCAGCCCCTCGAAGATCGTCTGGGCGTAGTGCAGCGTCATGTTCGCCGGGTCCATCTGGAACGGGGCGTACGGCTGGAGCTGCGCGTCGTGCCAGCCCCGGCCCTCGGTCCACCGGATGGTCACCATGTGGTCGGTGAAGTGCCGGCCGAAGCCGGGGTCGGCGAGCACCGCCTCGCGCTCCGCGGCGGACAGCAGCTGCGCGGAGGGCTTGAGGTCGAATTCGATACGGGGCGTCGTCATGGTGAGCGCGTCCTTCACTGGGTGTCGTGGTGGACCGCGCTCCCGTCGCCCCGGTCGGTACTAGGACGTCCGAGCTTCCCTGCGTACAGCGGCCCCATGTCCGATTATCGGGGGCAGCAGACCGCATGGGGTCACGGGTGGGCGGTCCTGGTGGTAGATGTTCGCACCCAACCGCCGAGTAGCCCAGCGGCCGGGCGCCTGCGGCCCGGCCGGACGGAGCGTACGGCCGGGCGTCAGCCGGCTACTCGCGCCGCGAGGGCGTCGCCGATCTCGTCGGTGGTGCGGGCGGCGGAGCGCTCCGCGAGGTCGGCCGAGACCGCGTCCTCGATGCGGGCCGCCTCGGGGTCGAGGCCCAGGTGCCGCAGCATCAGCGCGACGGACAGGATCGTCGCGGTGGGGTCGGCCTTGCCGGTGCCGGCGATGTCGGGCGCGGAGCCGTGGACCGGCTCGAACATCGACGGGAAGGCGCCGGTGGGGTTGATGTTCCCGGAGGCGGCCAGTCCGATGCCGCCGGTGACGGCGGCGGCGAGGTCGGTGAGGATGTCGCCGAAGAGGTTGTCGGTGACGATCACGTCGAAGCGCTCGGGCTGGGTGACGAAGAAGATCGTCGCGGCGTCCACGTGCAGGTAGTCGGTGGTGACCTCGGGGTACTCCTCGCCGACCCGGTCGAAGATGTTCTTCCACAGGTGGCCGGCGTGCACCAGGACGTTGTTCTTGTGGACCAGCGTGAGCTTCCTGCGCGGCCGGGCCTTCGCCCGCTCGTAGGCGTCCCGCACCACGCGCTCCACACCGTAGGCGGTGTTCACGCTGACCTCGGTGGCCACCTCGGCCGGGGTGCCGGTGCGCAGGGAGCCGCCGTTGCCGGTGTACGGGCCCTCGGTGCCCTCCCGGACGACGACGAAGTCGATGTCCGGGCGGCCCTCCAGCGGGGTCGCCGTGTTCGGGAAGAGCTTGGAGGGGCGCAGGTTGACGTAGTGGTCGAAGGCGAAGCGCAGCTTGAGCAGCAGTCCGCGCTCCAGCACTCCGGAGGGGACCGAGGGGTCGCCGATCGCGCCGAGCAGGATGGCGTCGTGCCCCTTGAGCCGCTCCAGCTCCGCGTCCGGCAGGGTCTCTCCGGTGGCGTGCCAGCGCTTCGCGCCGAGGTCGTACTCCCGTGTCTGCAGCTTCGCGTCCTGCGGGAGGACGGCGGACAGGACCTTCAGGCCCTGGGCCACGACTTCCCGGCCGATGCCGTCACCGGGGATCACTGCGAGGTCGATGCTGCGAGACATGGGAGGGACCATACCGCTCGTCCCAGGAGATGACACGCACTGTCCGCGATGCGGACCGGGTGCTCAGGCGCCGTACGAGTGCCGCCCGAGCATCGCCGTACCGCCGCACGAGCCGCGGCCGGGACCCTTCGGTTCCGGGCGCGGCCCGCACGGCGGCTCGTACGGCGGTGCGGCCTGGGGCGGCCCGCGTCCGGGCGGGCGTGGGCCGGAACGGGCGGCGGAGCCGGCCTCAGTGGCCGGTGGCGCCGCCGTTGTCCCGGCGGTCCAGCGCCCGCTGGAGGGCGGCGGCCGCGTTGCGGCGGTCGGCGTTGTCGTGGTGGTCGCGGGCGGTGTGGCGGGGGCGGCGGCGTGCGGTCGCGTCCATGGCGAACTCCCTGGGGGACGGAAGAACCGGAGGGTGGAAAGAGGAGGGATTCCCAAGCGCGCCGTAAGGGCGGGGGCGGCCGGTGCGGCAGGGGTCACCTGCGACGGGCACGGCGCCTCATCCGCCATTCGCTGATGGAGCGAGACGTTCGGCTCCTACCAAAGTAAGGGCTGAAAGCTGTAATGTCCCGCCGATTAGTTGGCCTTCCTACTATCTGAGACGGAACCTTCTCCGACCTGCGGTTTCGTCACTGTGACGCCGCACACTTCACCCGTTCGGGCGGGGGTTGGGGTCTTGTGGGCGCGCACGGGCGGACGGGCTCTAGCGTCACCGGCGTCGCACCCGTACCGCCGTACGCGCTGTACCGCGACGAAGAGCCCGCCCATACTTCAAGGAGGAGGTGCTACGCCATGACCGCTCTCACGCACGAGGCGCCCGAGGTCACCGAGGTCGACGAGACCGAGGAGGAGCCGGAGGCCCACGGAGGCCCGGAGGCCCCGCCCCGTGCCGATCTGGACGAGGCTCTGTGGCAGGCGTGGAAAACCTTGGAACTCCCCGAGGGCTTTCACGCCGAGATCGTCGAGGGGTCCATCGAAGTGTCTCCCACCGGCCGTCACTGCCACGGTCAGATCGTCAACCGCCTGCGCCGCGCCCTCGATAAGTTCCTCGACGGCGGCGACCACGCCGCCTACCAGGACATGAACGTCATCCACGAGCTGACGGCCTACGTCCCCGACCTGTTCGTCGCCCCCGAGGACGACGCCGAGCACGTCACCGAGGACGGGCTGGGGCTGAAGGCGTCCTGCGTGGAGATGGTCGTCGAGGTGGTCTCCCCCGGGCACCGCGCGATCGAGCGCGATCGCATCCACAAGCGCCGCGCGTACGCCCGCGCGGGGGTGCCGGTGTACGTCCTGATCGACGACCACGACGGCCACGGCACCGTCACCGTGCTGACCTCCCCCTCCCCCGGCGAGGCCGTCTACGCCGCCGAGACCCGCGTCCCGTACGGGACCGAGGTGGCGATCCCCGACGGCGCGGCGAAGGGCTTCGTGATCGGGGAGGCGATCACCGGCCCGCGCCGCAACGCCTGACACCGCCTGTCCCGCGCGCGGCGGCGCCCCCGTCCGGACGGATCCGGGCGGGGGCGCCGCTCATGGGCCGCTGAGGGAGGTCAGCCCATGTGGGGGTAGCGGTAGTCGGTCGGCGGGATCAGGTTCTCCTTGATGGAGCGGGTGGACGTCCAGCGCGTCAGGTTCTGCTTGGAGCCCGCCTTGTCGTTGGTGCCCGAGGCCCGGCCGCCGCCGAAGGGCTGCTGGCCGACGACGGCGCCGGTGGGCTTGTCGTTGATGTAGAAGTTGCCGGCGGCGAAGCGCAGCTTCTCGCAGGCGTGCGCGGCGGCGGCGCGGTCCTGGGCGATGACGCAGCCGGTCAGGCCGTAGGGGGCGACCGACTCCATCTGCTCCAGCACCGCCTCGTACTCCGCGTCCTCGTAGACGTGGACGGCCAGGATCGGGCCGAAGTACTCCTGCCGGAAGACCTCGCCGGCCGGGTCGGTGCAGGTGATGACGGTCGGGCGGACGAAGTAGCCGACGCTGTCGTCGCAGCTTCCGCCGGCGACGATCTCGCAGGCGGGGTCGGACTCCGCACGCTCGATGGCGGCCTTGTTCTTGGCGAAGGCGCGCTCGTCGATGACGGCGCCCATGAAGTTCGACAGGTCGGTGACGTCGCCCATGGTCAGGCCCTCGACCTCGGCCGTGAACTCCTCCTTGAAACCGCCCTCCCAGATGGAGCGCGGCACGTAGGCGCGCGAGGCGGCCGAGCACTTCTGGCCCTGGTACTCGAAGGCGCCGCGGGTCAGCGCGGTCCTGAGCACCGCCGGGTCGGCCGACGGGTGGGCGACGACGAAGTCCTTGCCGCCGGTCTCGCCGACCAGGCGCGGGTAGGTCTTGTAGTTCTCGATGTTGTTGCCGACCGTCTTCCACAGGTACTGGAAGGTCTTCGTCGAGCCGGTGAAGTGGATGCCGGCCAGGTCGGGGTGGGCCAGCGCCACCTCCGAGACCTCCTTGCCGTCACCGGTCAGCAGGTTGATGACGCCGTCCGGCAGCCCCGCCTCCTCCAGCAGGCGCATCAGCAGCACGGCGGCGTGCGTCTGGGTCGGGGACGGCTTCCAGATCACCGTGTTGCCCATCAGCGCCGGTGCGGTGGGGAGGTTGCCCGCGATGGCGGTGAAGTTGAAGGGCGTGATCGCGTAGACGAAGCCCTCCAGCGGACGGTGGTCCATGCGGTTCCACACGCCCGGGGAGTTGGCGACCGGCTGCTCGGCCAGGATCTGGCGGGCGTAGTGGACGTTGAAGCGCCAGAAGTCGATCAGTTCGCAGGGGGTGTCGATCTCCGCCTGCTGCGCCGTCTTGGACTGGCCGAGCATGGTGGAGGCGGCCATCGTCTCGCGCCAGGGACCGGCCAGCAGTTCGGCGGCCCGCAGGAAGACCGCGGCACGGTCGTCGAAGGAGAGCGAGCGCCACATCGGGGCGGCGGCCAGCGCCGCGTCGATGGCCTCCTGCGCGTCCTGCCGGGTGGCGTGGGCGGCGGTGCCCAGCACCGCCTTGTGGTTGTGGGGCTGTACGACGTCGAAGCGCTCGCCGCCGCCCAGCCGCCGCTTCCCGCCGATCGTCATCGTCAGGTCGATCGGGTTCTCGGCCAGCTCCCTGAGCCTGGTCTCGAGACGGGCGCGCTCCGGGGTGCCGGGTGCGTAGGTGTGCACCGGCTCGTTCACCGGCGTGGGGACCTGGGTCACAGCGTCCATGAGCCGTGCCTCCTTCGAGGGTTCGGTTCTGTCGTCGTGCGTCGGGGCCTTGCGCGGTCGCGCCCCGCTCAGCCTCTGGTGGCCAGCGAGCGCAGGAAGAACGCCAGGTTGGCGGGGCGCTCGGCCAGGCGCCGCATGAAGTACCCGTACCAGTCGGTGCCGTACGGGACGTACACGCGCATCCGGTGGCCGGCGCCGGCCAGCCGCTCCTGCTCGGCGGTGCGGATGCCGTACAGCATCTGGAACTCGTACTCGTCCGGCTTGCGGCCGGCGCGGCGGGCCAGTTCCTGGGCGATGGCCACCATCCGCGGGTCGTGGGAGCCGATCATCGGGTAGCCCTCGCCCGCCATCAGGATCCGCAGGCAGCGGACGTACGCCCGGTCGACCTCGTGCTTGTCCTGGAGGGCGACGGAGGCGGGCTCCTTGTAGGCGCCCTTGACCAGCCGGACGCGGGAACCCTCGCCGGCCAGGGCGCGGCAGTCGTCCTCGGTGCGGTACAGGTACGACTGGAGCACCGCGCCCGTGGCGGGGAAGCGCTCGCGCAGCTTCGCCAGGATGGCCAGCGTGGAGTCGACCGTGGTGTGGTCCTCCATGTCCAGGGTGACGGTCGTGCCCGCCTCGGCGGCGGCCTCCGCGACCCGCAGGACGCCCTCGTAGGCGATGTCGTCGCCGTCCGGCAGGGACTGCCCGAAGGCGGAGAGCTTCACCGACATCTCGGCCCGCACCCCGAGGCCGGCCTCCCGCAGCGCCTCGGCCAGGGCCAGGTAGGCGTCGCGGGCGCGCAGGGCCTCGGTGCGGTCGGTGACGTCCTCGCCCAGGTGGTCGAGGGTGACCTCCAGGCCCCGGCCGGTCAGGGAGCGGACGGTCTCCATGGCCTGGTCGAGGCGCTCTCCGGCGATGAAGCGGTCCACCACGGGACGGGTGACCGGTGCGGCCGACACGACGCGGCGGATGTTGTCGCTGCGCGCGGCCGCGAGGAGCACGGGACCCAGCACGGGGCACCTCCACGGGCGGTTCTCTGACGGTGTTCGAGCGGCTGGTGAGCCTCCGTCGAAACTAAGGATCGCTCCGCTTTCCCGCCATCGACAGCTGTCACGCTTCCGTGGCCCGGATCTCATACACCTGTATGACAATGGCGGTGTCCGCGGGTGTGCCGCGGGCGGTGTGCGAAAGGCGGCGCGGAACGGTGCGCGAGGACTACCAGGCGCTGATCGACGAGGTGACCGCTCTCCTCGGTACCCCCGCGACACTGGAGAACCGCGACTTCGGGCTGATCGCCTTCGGGGCACACGAGGGGGAGGGCGACGAGGAGGACGGCGCCCTTCTGATGGACCCGGTGCGCACCCGCTCGATCCTCCGGCGCCGCTCCACCGCCCGGGTGCGGGCGTGGTTCGAGAGTTTCGGCATCACCCGGGCGGTGGAGCCCGTACGGATTCCGCCGGACCCGTCGGCCGGGGTGCTGCGGGGCCGGATCTGCGTGCCGGTGCGGCACGGCGGTGTGGTGCTGGGCTACATCTGGCTGCTGGACGACGGTGCGCTGGAGCTGTCCGACCCCCGGCTGGCGGACGTACAGGCCGTCGCGCGCCGCATCGGCGCGCTGCTGGCCGACGAGTCCCGGGCGGGTGCGCGCCGGGGCGAGCTGCTGTGCGCCCTGCTCACCGCGGCGCCGGGGCACCGGGCGGCCGCGGAGCTCGCGGAGGCGGAACTGGCCGGGGAGCTGGGGCCGGTGGCGGCGGGGCCGCTGGCGGTGGTGGCCGTGGTGCCGTGGGAGGGCGAGGCGGAGACGGAGGACCGGTCGGCGGCGGCGCCCGGGATCCCCGGCGCGGTCGCGATGTGCGCGGTGCCGGGGGCGGGGGGACTGGCCGTGCTGGTGCGGCTGCGCACCCCCGGCGGCACGGATCCGGCCCGCACCGCCGCCGAACGGCTGCTGCGCTCACCGCGTGCCGGGGCTGCGGCGGGGATCGGCGAGCCCTGCACGGGGCTGCGCGGGGTGCCCGGCGCCTGGCGGCAGGCGCTGGCCGCGGCGCGGGCGGCACGGGCGGAGAGCAGGTTCGGACCGGTGGCGCGGTGGGACCGGATCGGGCCGTACCGGCTGCTGGCCCTGCTCGCCCGCCCGTCCGGCTCGCCGGCGGCCGGTGCGCCGGACCCGTCGGTGCGGGCGCTGCTGGAGCCAGGCAACCGGGAGATGGCCCGTACCGCAGAGGCGTTCCTGGACTGCGCGGGCCAGGCGGGCCGCACCGCGGCGCTGCTGGGCGTCCACCGGCAGACGCTGTACTACCGGCTGTCGCGGGTGGAGCAGCTCACCGGTCTCGACCTGGACGACGGCGAGGACCGGCTGCTGCTGCACATGGCGCTGAAGACGGCGCGGCTGCTGAGGGGCTGACGGGCCCGCCTCCACGGAGGTGCCGGCCCCGGCCGCGGCTCGGCGGAACGCCACGGCCCCGGCGCGGACGTCCGCGCCGGGGCCGTGGCGGTCTGCGGATCCCACCCCGGAAGTTCACCCGGGGGAGGGACCTGTGATCAGTCCTCCAGGTTGACGTTGCGGGCCGAGGTGGCGCCGATCTCCTGGGCGATCTCACCCATCACCGGAGCCGGGATGGGGCCGTCCACGGTGAGGGCGACCAGTGCCTCACCGCCCTCCTCGGCGCGGGAGACCTGCATGCCGGCGATGTTGATACCGGCCTCGCCCAGGATGCGGCCGACGGTGCCGACCACGCCGGGACGGTCCGCGTACCGCAGGAAGGCCATGTGCTCGGCCAGCGCCAGGTCGACGTCGTACTCGCCGACGGCGACGATCTTCTGGACGTGCTTGGGACCGGAGAGGGTGCCCGAGACCGAGACCTCCTGGCCGTCGGCCAGGGTGCCGCGCACGGTCACCACGTTGCGGTGCTCCGGGGACTCCGAGCTGGTGGTCAGCCGGACCTCCACCCCGCGCTCCTGCGCGAACAGCGGCGCGTTGACGTAGCTGACCGTCTCGTCGACGACGTCCTCGAAGACGCCCTTGAGCGCGGAGAGTTCGAGCACCTTGACGTCGTGCTGGGTGATCTCGCCGTAGACCTCGACATCGAGCCGGACGGCGACCTCGCCCGCCAGCGCGGTGAAGATCCGCCCCAGCCGCTCGGCCAGGGGCAGCCCGGGCCGGACGTCCTCGGCGATCACGCCGCCCTGGACGTTGACCGCGTCCGGGACCAGCTCGCCGGCCAGCGCCAGCCGCACCGAGCGGGCTACCGCGATGCCCGCCTTCTCCTGGGCCTCACCGGTGGAGGCGCCCAGGTGCGGGGTGCACACGACGTTGTCGAAGGCGAACAGCGGGGAGTCGGTGCACGGCTCGGTGGCGTACACGTCCAGGCCCGCACCCGCGACCCGGCCCTCCTTCAGCGCCGACAGCAGCGCCGCCTCGTCCACGATGCCGCCGCGCGCGGCGTTGACGATCCGCACGCCCGGCTTGACCTTGTGGAGCGCCTCGTCGCCGATCAGCCCCAGCGTCTCGGGGGTCTTGGGCAGGTGGACGGTGATGAAGTCGGCGGTCTCCAGCAGCTCGTCCAGGGAGAGCAGCTTGACGCCCATCTGCGCGGCCCGGGCGGGCTGCACATAGGGGTCGTAGGCGACGACCTTCATGCCGAAGGCGGACATCCGCTGGGCGACCAGGACGCCGATCCGGCCGAGGCCGACGACGCCGAGGGTCTTCTCCGACAGCTCCACGCCGGTGTACTTGCTGCGCTTCCACTCGCCGTTCTTCAGGGCGGTGTTGGCCTGCGGGATGTTGCGGGCGGTGGCGATGAGCAGGCCGCAGGCCAGCTCGGCCGCGGTGACGATGTTGGAGGTCGGCGCGTTGACGACCATCACGCCGGCCTTGGTGGCGGCGGAGACGTCGACGTTGTCCAGGCCGACTCCCGCCCGGGCGACGACCTTCAGCCGCCGGGCCGCGGCGATGGCCTCGGCGTCGACCTTGGTGGCGCTGCGCACCAGGATCGCGTCGACGTCGGCGATGGCGGTCAGGAGCTCGGCTCGGTCGGCTCCGTTGCAGTGCCGGATCTCGAAGTCCGGGCCGAGGGCGTCGACCGTGGCCGGGGAGAGTTCTTCGGCGATGAGTACTACGGGTTTGCTCACTTCGGTCTTCAGTCCTCACTGGTCCGTGCCGGCGGCCGCGTCCCGACGGCCGAGGGCGGTGGAGGTGGGCAGCCGCGTGGAGACGCACGACGCTGTGAGCCTGTGACGCGCTTGTGTGTGCAGTGTATCGGCGGAGGGGCGGCCCCGGTGGCCGATCACCGGGGCCGCCCCGTCCCGTCGCGGGCCGCGGCGTCCACCTGCGGGCGGGTCGGGCGGCGCCGGGCCGTCCGCGACGGCCCGGCGGTCCGCTCAGTTCTCGTCGTCGACCCAGCTCATGAGCTTGCGCAGCTCACGGCCGGTGGTCTCCAGCAGGTGGTCGCCGTCGGCCTTCTTGTACTCGTTGTACTTGGGCAGGCCGGCGTTGTACTCGGCCATCCAGTTCCTGGCGAAGGTGCCGTCCTGGATCTCGGCCAGGACCTTCTTCATCTCGGCCTTGGTGTTCTCGTTGATGATCCGCGGGCCGGTGACGTAGTCGCCCCACTCGGCGGTCTCGGAGACCGACCAGCGCATCTTCTCCAGGCCGCCCTCGTACATCAGGTCCACGATCAGCTTCAGCTCGTGGAGGCACTCGAAGTACGCGATCTCGGGCTGGTAGCCGGCCTCGACCAGGGTCTCGAAGCCCGCCTTGACCAGGGCCGAGGCGCCGCCGCACAGCACGGCCTGCTCACCGAACAGGTCGGTCTCGGTCTCCTCGGTGAAGGTGGTCTTGATGACGCCGGCGCGGGTGCCGCCGATGCCCTTGGCGTAGGACAGGGCCAGCTGGAAGGCGCCGCCGGTGGCGTCCTGCTCGACGGCCGCGATGCAGGGGACGCCGCGGCCCTCCTCGAACTGGCGGCGCACCAGGTGGCCCGGGCCCTTGGGCGCGACCATGCAGACGTCCACGCCGGCCGGGGGCTTGATGAAGTCGAAGCGGATGTTGAAGCCGTGGCCGAAGAAGAGGGCGTCGCCGTCCTTGAGGTTCGGGGCGATGGACTCCTCGTAGACCTTGGCCTGGATCGGGTCCGGCACCAGGACCATGATCACGTCGGCCTCGGCGGCGGCCTCCGCCGGGGTGACCACGCGCAGTCCCTGCTCCTCGGCCTTCGCCCGGGACTTGGAGCCCTCCGGGAGGCCGACTCGGACGTCGACGCCCGAGTCGCGCAGGGACAGGGCGTGGGCGTGGCCCTGGCTGCCGTAACCGAGGACCGCGACCTTGCGGCCCTGGATGATGGACAGGTCGGCGTCGTCGTCGTAGAACAGCTCGGCCACTTGGGATATCTCCTTGTTGTTCTTGCCGCACCGGCGGTCTCGCCGTACGGGTCGGGGGTGCGGGGCCCGTCCCCGCAGCCGCCGCCTGAGCCACCGTATGCCGGTGCGGGCGGGGACGGGCTGGGGTCTCGCTATGCGGTCCGGTCGAGCGCGCGCAGCGAACGGTCGGTGATCGACCTCGCTCCGCGGCCGATCGCGATCGTGCCGGACTGGACCAGTTCCTTGATGCCGAACTGCTCCAGCATCTTGAGCATGGCCTCCAGCTTGTCACTGCTGCCGGTCGCCTCGATGGTGACGGCCTCCGGGGAGACGTCGACGGTCTTGGCGCGGAAGAGCTGGACGATCTCGACGATCTGCGAGCGCGTCTCGTTGTCGGCGCGGACCTTCACCAGGACGAGTTCGCGCTGGACGGCGGACCCCGGCTCCAGTTCGACGATCTTCAGCACGCTGACGAGCTTGTTGAGCTGCTTGGTCACCTGCTCCAGCGGGAGGTCCTCGACGTTGACCACGATGGTGATGCGGGAGATGTCGGGGTGCTCGGTGACGCCGACGGCGAGCGAGTCGATGTTGAAACCGCGACGGGAGAACAGGGAGGCGATCCGGGCGAGGATGCCGGGGGTGTTCTCCACCAGGACGGAGAGCGTGTGCTTGGACATCGGGCTGGGTGCTCCGTTCCTCTGGGTACTCAGTCGTCGCTGTCGCCGAAGTCGGGGCGGACGCCGCGCGCCGCCATGACCTCGTCGTTGGAGGTGCCGGCCGCGACCATCGGCCAGACCATGGCGTCCTCGTGGACGATGAAGTCCACGACCACGGGGCGGTCGTTGATGGAGTTGGCCTTCTCGATCACCGCGTCGAGCTGCGCGGGGTCCTCGCAGCGGATGCCGACGCAGCCCATGGCCTCCGCCAGCTTCACGAAGTCCGGGACGCGGGTGCCCCTGTTCTCGGGGCTGACGGCGTCCGGGCCGCTGTGCAGCACGGTGTTGGAGTAGCGCTGGTTGTAGAAGAGGGTCTGCCACTGGCGGACCATTCCCAGGGCGCCGTTGTTGATGATCGCGACCTTGATCGGGATGCCGTTGAGCGCGGCGGTCACCAGTTCCTGGTTGGTCATCTGGAAGCAGCCGTCGCCGTCGATCGCCCAGACGGTGCGGTCCGGGACGCCGGCCTTCGCTCCCAGCGCCGCCGGGACGGCGTAGCCCATGGTGCCCAGGCCGCCGGAGTTGAGCCAGGTGGCGGGCTTCTCGTACTTGATGAAGTGGGCGGCCCACATCTGGTGCTGGCCCACGCCGGCGGCGAAGACCGTGCCCTCGGGGGCCAGCGCGCCGATGCGCTCGATGACCTGCTGCGGGGCCAGGGAGCCGTCCTCGGGGTGGTCGTAGCCCAGCGGGTACGTCTCGCGCCAGCGGTTCAGCTGCTGCCACCACTCGGTGTGGTCGCCGGTGTTGCCCGCCTCCTGCTCGGCGCGCACGGCCACGATCAGATCGGCGATGACCTCGCGGGCGTCGCCGACGATCGGGACGTCGGCGGTGCGGTTCTTGCCGATCTCGGCCGGGTCGATGTCGGCGTGCACGATCTTCGCGTACGGCGCGAAGGAGTCCAGTCTGCCGGTGACGCGGTCGTCGAAGCGGGCACCGAGCGCGACGATCAGATCGGCCTTCTGCAGGGCGGTGACGGCCGCGACTGTGCCGTGCATGCCGGGCATGCCCAGGTGCTGCGGATGGCTGTCGGGGAAGGCGCCCAGCGCCATCAGGGTGGTGGTCACGGGGGCGCCGGTCAGCTCGGCCAGCACCTTCAGCTCGGTGGTGGCCCCGGCCTTCAGGACGCCGCCGCCCACGTACAGCACCGGGCGGGCGGCCTCGGTGATCAGCCGGGCGGCCTCGCGGATCTGCTTGGCGTGCGGCTTGGTCACCGGGCGGTAGCCGGGCAGGTCCGTGGCGGGGGGCCAGGAGAAGGTCGTCCGCGCCTGGAGGGCGTCCTTGGCGATGTCCACCAGGACCGGGCCCGGTCGGCCGGTGGAGGCGATGTGGAACGCCTCGGCGATCACCCGCGGGATGTCAGCCGGGTCGGTGACCAGGTAGTTGTGCTTGGTGACCGGCATGGTGATGCCGCAGATGTCGGCTTCCTGGAAGGCGTCGGTGCCGATCGCCTTGGAGGCCACCTGGCCGGTGATCGCGACCAGCGGGACGGAGTCCATGTGCGCGTCGGCGATCGGGGTGACCAGGTTGGTGGCGCCGGGGCCGGAGGTGGCCATGCAGACGCCGACCTTTCCGGTGGCCTGGGCGTAGCCGGTGGCGGCGTGGCCCGCGCCCTGCTCGTGGCGGACCAGGACGTGGCGCACCCGGGAGGAGTCCATCATCGGGTCGTAGGCGGGCAGGATGGCGCCCCCCGGAATGCCGAATACCGTGTCGGCGCCGACTTCCTCGAGAGAACGGATGAGGGACTGGGCTCCCGTGACGTGCTCGACGGTGGCGGGCTGCGGCTGCGCTCCGCCGGTACGGGCCCGCGGCTGCGGGCGGGGGGCCCCGGTGGCCTGCTCGGTCATCACTTGTCTCTTCTCGGAGAGTTGAGGGTTTGACGCTCGTTGTAGATGGCTGTGGGTGGGTCGCGCTCGAGTGCCGCTGGCACCGGTGCAACAAAAAACCCCTCGTGCCGTCAGGCAAGCGAGGGGAGCGCGTCGATGTCGTCCACAGGGCGGGCGTGCCCTGTGTCAGTCGACGCGCTTTCCAAGTACGAGAATTCGGGTGCGCATGGCACTGACCTTCCTCCCGTGGTGCCTGAGGTGTCAAGTGGGTGGGACGGACGTCTCACTATTTGAGCGCAATGGGGGATGTGCCGCCGGGCCGTGCACGGCCGGTCCGCTCCTGCGCGCGGGCAGCGAACCGGCGACCACCACCGAGCGGCCGACCCCGGAGAGACGCTGCTCCTCACCGGAGACGGGGTAGCTCCCGCGGGCCAGTGCACGCCTGAGCCGGTGCTCGTCCAGGGGCTTGGAGAAGGCGGCCCCCTGGGCGTGGGTGCAGCCCAGGGCGCGCAGGGCCGCGGCCTGCTCGGGCAGGTCCACGCCGTCGGCGACGGAGAGCATCCCGAGGTCGTCGGCGATCCGCAGCAGCCCGGTGGTGATTTTCCGCACCCTGGGTGAGTCCAGCACGCCGTCGACCAGGGCGCGGTCCAGCCTGAGCGTGTCGGCGGGGAGCCTGCGGAGCGCGGCGAGGCCGGAGTGGGCGCCGCCGAAGCCCTCCAGGGTGATGCCGACCCCGATCCGCCGCAGCGCGGTGACCCACAGCTCCAGTTCGTCCAGGGAGACGCGGGGGTCGGTGTCGGCCAGCTCGACGACGAGGGCGTCGGGCGGCAGTCCGTGCCGGGACAGCAGCGCCTCGACGGTGGCCGGGGTCGTCGAGCGGTCGGTGAGGCGGCGCGCGTCCAGCCGTACGGACACCGGTACGCGGTAGCCCGCGTGGTGCCGTTCGGCGGCCTGCTCGACGGCCCTGCGCAGCAGCCACCGGCCCGCGTCCGCGCCGCCGTCACCGCGGGCGTCCGCGGCGGGGACGTGCGGGGGCTGCGGGCCGTACTGCCCCGGCGGCGCGGGCTGGGCCTGGAGGGCGGGCTGGGGCCCGCCCGGCGGGAACAGCACGCCCCGGGCGGAGCGCCTGCGGGCCTGGGCCGCGACCGCGGTGATCTTCCCGCTGGAGAGTTCGACCACGGGCTGGTGGAGCAGCGCGAACTCGCTCTCGGCCAGCACTCCGCGCAGCCGGTCGGTGGTCAGCTCCGCCCGGCGGACGGCCTCGGCCTGCGGCTGCGAGGCGTACAGCTCGACCCGGTTCTTGCCCGCCTGCTTGGCGCGGTACATCGCCAGGTCGGCGTGGCGCATCAGCACGGCCGGGGTCACTCCGGGCTCGGCGAAGGCCACTCCGATGGAGGCGGCGACCCGCGCCTCGCCGCCCTCGACCCGGTAGGGCCGGGAGAGGGTGGTGCGCAGCCGCTCGGCGATCTCCAGGACGCGGTACTCGCGCTCGGCCCGGTCGCACTTCCCGTCGCCGACGATGAGCGCGGCGAACTCGTCGCCGCCGAGCCGGGCCGCGGTGTCCCCCGCGCGTACGGCCTCCCGCAGCCGGCGGGCCGCCTGGACCAGCAGCTCGTCCCCCGCCTGGTGTCCGATGGTGTCGTTGACGGCCTTGAAGCCGTCGAGGTCGATGTAGAGCACCGCCGTGTGGCCCGCCCCGGCGTCGCCCCTGCGCCGGCCGCCGAGCGCCTGGCGGACGCGCTCGGTGAACAGCGAGCGGTTGGGCAGGTCGGTCAGCGGGTCGTGGGAGGCGTTGTGCTGGAGCTGGGCCTGGAGCCGCACCCGCTCGGTCACGTCGCGGCTGTTGAAGATCAGGCCGCCCTGGTAGCGGTTGACCGTGGACTCCACGTTGAGCCAGCGGCCCGAGGCGTGCCGGATGCGGCACTCGATGCGGGTGGAGGGCTCCTCCCGGGGCGGGGTGGCCAGGAAGCGGCGCAACTCGTGCAGGACCCGGCCGAGGTCCTCGGGGTGGATGAGGGAGGCCAGTTCGGAGCCGACCAGCTTGTCCGGCTCGCGGCCGTAGACACCGGCGGCGGCCGGGGAGACGTAGCGCAGCATCCCGGCCGGCGAGGCGATCATGATGACGTCGCTGGACCCCTGCACCAGTGACCTGAAGTGGTTCTCCTTCTGGGCCAGTTCCTGGGTGAGGCGGATGTTCTCCATCAGCATGATGCCCTGCCGGAGCACCAGGGCCAGGACGACGGTGCAGCCGGTGAGCAGCACCACCGGGTCGATGGCCCCGCCGCCGCGGACGTTGTAGAGGATCCCCAGGGTGCAGACGGCGGCCGCCAGGTACGGCGCCAGAGCGGCCAGCGATCCGGCCACCGCTCCGTTCACCGGCGCGGGCGTGCGGGCGGCCCGCCCCGGGGGCGCGGACCGCCCGCCGCTCCCCTCCCGGGCCCCGACCCAGGGGGCGTACGCGAGCAGCAGCGAGCCGGCGAACCAGCCGGCGTCGAGGATCTGGCCGGAGGAGTAGTTCTCCCGCAGCAGGGGCGAGGTGAACAGGGCGTCGCAGAGCACGGTGAGGGCGAGGGCCCCGATGACGGTGTTGACCGCGGACCGGTGGGCGGACGAGCGGCGGAAGTGGAGTGCGAGGACCATGCTGATCAGCACGATGTCCATCAGGGGGTAGGCCAGCGAGAGCGCCACCAGGGAGAGGGACTCGCCCCGCCAGTACGAGGGGTGGTCCAGCGCCAGGCTCCAGGAGAGGGTGAGCAGCGAGCCGCCGACCAGCCAGGTGTCCAGGACCAGGCGCGTCCAGCCCGCCCGGGTGACCGGCCGTTTGGCGAGGACCAGCAGTCCGACGATGGCCGGGGGCGCGAACAGCAGGAAGCAGAAGTCCGCAGCCGAGGGGCTGGGCACGGGAACGCCCAGCACGACCTCGTACCAGCCCCAGATCCCGTTGCCGAGCCCGGCCATGGCCGAGGAGATCCCGAACAGCGTCCAGGCGGGCCGGAACGGCGTGTCCGGGTGGGTGCGGGCGTAGTGCACACACGATCCCGCGGCCGTGAAGGCCGCGGCGCTCAGCCCGAAGTCGCCCATGAACAGCGCCACCGCAGGCGATCCCCAGCCCAGCGCCGCGCCAACCGCGTACGCGCCGCACACGGCGGCCAGCAGCAGTCGCGGGAACGCCCGCCCCTCCCCGGCGCCCGCCCCGCCGTGCGGGCGGGCCGTGCGGGGCAGCCGCGGGAAGCGCGGCTGTTCCGCCCCCCGGGCGCTCATCGCGCCGCCTCCGGGTGCGGCAGGCCCTCTCCCGGCCCGGGACCCACGGGCCGGGGCCGTGTCCAACACCGTTCGTGCGTCCGGTGGTTCGTCCGGTGGCCGTGCATGTCGCCCGTCCCCCCTCACTGGTCTGGTACACCCCCGGATCGGACGATACACCAGGTCGGTCACTCAGGGACATAGGTCTTCTACACAGCGTGACGGATGGATGAATTGCCGATACAATCCGCAGCCACTCGTATCCGGAGCGTGCGGGTGACGGTGTGGGCGGTCCTCCGCGCCTACACCACCCGCCTCACGCCCCGCCCCCTCCGCCGCCCGGCCGGTCGCCCGCCCGTCCGGCCGGCTGCCCGGACGGGCCGTCACCCGGCCGCCGCGACGACGTTCTCCGGCTCCTCCCCGGCCGCGAAACGCCGCAGCTGAGTACGGAGCAGCCGCTTGGCGCGCGGCATGAACGCGGACGTCGGACCCCCCACGTGCGGCGTGATCAGGGTGCCGGGCGCCTTCCACAGCGGGTGGTCGCCGGGCAGCGGTTCGGGGTCGGTGACGTCGAGCGCCGCCCTCAGCCTCCCGGACTCCAGCTCCGCCAGCAGCGCGCCGGTGTCCACGACGGCGCCGCGTGCGACGTTCACCAGCAGCGCTCCGTCCTTCATGCGGGCCAGGAAGTCCGCGTCCACCAGACCGCGGGTGGCGTCGGTGAGCGGGGTGGCCAGGAAGACCACGTCGGTCCCGGGCAGCAGCCGGGGCAGGTCGGCGAGGGTGTGCACCGGGCCGCGCGGAGTGGTGCGGGCGGTCCGGGCCACCCGGTGCACCGCCTCCGGTTCGAAGGGCTCCAGCCGGTCCTCGATGGCGGCCCCGATGGAGCCGTAGCCGACGATCAGCGCCGTCCGGTCGGCGAGGGAGGGCCTGAAGGCCTGACTCCACCGGCCGGCGTCCTGGGCGCGGACGAAGGAGGGGATGCCGCGCAGCGAGGCGAGGGCGAGGGTGAGCGCGAGTTCGGCGGTGCTCGCGTCGTGGACGCCGCGGGCGTTGCACAGCAGCGTGCCACGGGGCAGTTGCGGTACGGCGGACTCCACGTGGTCGATGCCGGCGGTGAGCGTCTGCACCACCCGCACGTTCGGCATGTGCGCCAGCGGGCGTACGGCGACGGCCGGACCCTTCAGATAGGGAACGGCGTAGAAGACGCAGTCCGCCGGGTCCGCCGGGAACTCCTCCTCCCCGTCCCAGTGGACGTAGCGGAACGACTCGGGCAGTCCGTCCATCTCGGCGGGCGGAACGGGCAGCCAGACATCTGCGGAAGCCATGGCCAGAGGCTATCCGGAGGCTGTGCGGAAGCGCCGGGAGGCACCCGTTAGGTTGGGAGCGCCCTACGGGGGCGACCCCGCGGGGGCGAGGAGGGAGCACGTCCAGGTGGAGCGCAGGACAATCGGTGCGGGGGCACTGGAGGTGGGTGCCATCGGGCTCGGCTGCATGCCGATGAGCTGGGCCTACACCGCGTCCGAGCGGGACGGCGAGTCCTCGCTGCGCACGGCGCACGCGGCCCTGGACAGCGGGGTGACGCTGCTGGACACCGCCGACATGTACGGGCCGTTCACCAACGAGCTGCTGCTGGGCCGGGTACTGCGGCGGCGCCGCGCGGACGTGTTCGTCTCCACCAAGTGCGGCCTCCTCGTCGGCGAGCAGCACATCGTCGCCAACGGGCGCCCCGGCTACGTGAAGCGCGCCTGCGACGCCTCGCTGCGCCGGCTGCAGACCGATGTGATCGACCTCTACCAGCTCCACCGCGCCGACCCCGAGGTACCGGTGGAGGAGACCTGGGGCGCGATGGCCGAACTGGTCGCGGCCGGCAAGGTGCGCTCCCTGGGGCTGTGCGCGGTGGGCGCGCAGGAGCGGCGCCGCGGCTCCGGCGCGCCGCCCGCGTACGCCGGAACGATCCGGCAGCTGGAGCGGATCCAGCAGGTCTTCCCGGTCGGTTGCGTGGAGGCGGAGCTGTCGGTGTGGTCCCCCGAGGCCCTGGTGTCGCTGCTGCCGTGGTGCGAGGCGCGCGGGATCGGCCTCCTGGCGGCGATGCCGCTGGGCAGCGGCTTCCTGACCGGCACCCTCACTCCGGGCGGCGGCTTCGAACGCGACGACGTACGCGCCCGGCATCCGCGGTTCACGGCCGAGATGATGGCCGCCAACCAGCCGATCGTCGCCGGGCTGCGGCGCGTCGCCGCCCGGCACGGCGACGCCACCCCGGCGCAGGTGGCCCTGGCCTGGCTGCTGGCCCAGGGGCGGCACGTGGTGCCGGTGCCGGGCGCCAAGAAGGAGCGCTGGGCGGTGGAGAACGCGGCGGCGGCGCGCCTGGAGCTGACCGCGCGGGACCTGGCGGAGATCGCGGCGCTGCCCCCCGCACAGGGGTCCTGGGACTGAGACGGGCACACCCGGCGCCTTTCCGTCGTACGGTCGGGTGTACGGGCCGGCCGCGCGCACCGCGCACGACCGGACCGTGCACCGCCGGCCGAGAGCTGCCCGTAGTCGAAAGGCGCACCGATGCTGCGAAGCCGTCCCCTGCCCGTACACCCGCACCCGCGGCCGCCGCTGCGCAAGGCCGCCGCCGCCCTCGCCGGGCTCGCCCTGCTCGCGGCGGGCTGCTCGGACGGCGGGTCCGGTGACGGTGCCCCGGACCGCACCGGCGCCACCTCCTCCCCCTCGCCCGGCGAGTCCCGCTCCCCCGGCTCCTCGGCAGCGCCCGCCGAGGGTTCGGCCGAGGTCACCGGCACCGTGGCGGAGAACCTGGACTCCCCCTGGGGTCTCGCTCCGCTGCCCGACGGCGGCCTGCTGGTCTCCTCTCGGGACGAGGGCACGATCTCGCTGATCGACCCGGAGAGCGGGAAGGCCACCGAGCTGGGCTCGGTGCCCGGGGTCGAGCCGGGCGGCGAGGGCGGCCTGCTGGGCATCGCCGTGTCACCGGACTTCGCCGAGGACCGCTACGTCTACGCGTACTTCACCAGCGCCTCCGACAACCGGGTCGTGCGCATGCTCTACGACGCCGGCAAGGAGGAGGGCAACCGGCTCGGCGCGCCCAGCACGGTCCTGCGCGGCATCCCCAAGGGGATGGTCCACAACGGCGGCCGGATCGCCTTCGGCCCGGACCGGATGCTCTACGTGGGCACCGGCGACTCCGGCGACCAGGGCCTCGCCCAGGACAGGGAGTCCCTCGGCGGCAAGATCCTTCGCATGACACCGGAGGGCGAACCTCCCGGCCGCGGCAACCCCGAGGCGGACTCGGTCGTCTACTCCTGGGGCCACCGCAACGTCCAGGGGCTGGCCTGGGACGCGGAAGGGCGGCTGTGGGCCGCGGAGTTCGGCCAGAACACCTGGGACGAGCTCAACCTGATCCGGCCCGGCGGCAACTACGGCTGGCCCGAGGTGGAGGGCGAGGCCGGCGAGGAGGGCTTCGTCGACCCCGTGGCGCAGTGGAGGCCAGCCGACGCCTCCCCAAGCGGCATCGCCGTCGCGAAGGGGTCGGTGTGGATGGCGTCGCTGCGGGGGGAGCGGCTGTGGCGCGTTCCCTTGGACGGCGCGAAAAAGGTGGCGGAGCCGCAGGCGTTCCTGGAAGGTGAGTACGGGCGGTTGCGGACGGTCGTCTCCGACGGCGGCGACGGGCTGTGGCTGGTGACCAGTGAGACCGACTCGCGCGGTACGCCCGCCGAGGACGACGACCGCATCCTGAAACTGGAGGTCAGTTGATGTTCAACCTGATCGAGGAGCTGTTCAGCCCAGGGCGCCGCCACGCCGACGACGAGCGCAGGCGGCTGGAGAACACCCGGGTGGAAGAGGGCAGCCACGATCCGGGGCGCGGCCCGATCGACCTCTCCTCCGGGCACGTCCTGATCAGGACCCGCGGTTCCGCACCGAAGTCGGCCTGACCCTGGCACCGGTGCCGGGCACCTGCCCCGGACACCGCTCCCGGGTGCCGACCTCCGACACCGGCCCCGGACACGGCGGACGGCCCGGCCCCCGCGCTCCCGGACGGGGAGCGCGGGGGCCGGGCCGCTGCGGCCGGGCGGGCGTCAGCCCTGTACGCCCAGCTTCTCCAGGATGAGTTCGCGCACCCGGGCTGCGTCCGCCTGACCGCGGGTGGCCTTCATGACGGCACCGACGAGGGCGCCCGCCGCGGCCACCTTGCCGCCGCGGATCTTCTCGGCGATCGCCTCGTTGGCGGCGATCGCCTCGTCAACGGCCGCGCTCAGCGCACCGGTGTCCGAGACGACCTTCAGACCGCGCTTCTCCACGACCTCGTCCGGCTCGCCCTCGCCGGCGAGGACTCCCTCGATGACCTGGCGGGCCAGCTTGTCGTTGAGCGAGCCGTCGGCGACCAGCCCGCACACCCGGGCGACCTGCGCCGGGGTGATCGGCAGGGCGGACAGCTCGGTGCCCTGCTCGTTCGCCCGGCGGGCCAGCTCGCCCATCCACCACTTGCGCGCCTGGTCGGCCGGGGCCCCGGCGTCGATGGTGGCGGTGATCAGGTCGATGGCGCCGGCGTTGAGGACGGACTGCATCTCGTGCTCGGAGATGCCCCACTCCTCGCGCAGCCGGTTGCGGCGCAGGCGCGGCAGCTCGGGCAGTCCGGACCGCAGCTCCTCCACCCACTCGCGCGCGGGCGCGACGGGCACCAGGTCCGGCTCGGGGAAGTAGCGGTAGTCCTCCGCCTCCTCCTTGACCCGGCCGGAGGTGGTGGAGCCGTCGTCCTCGTGGAAGTGGCGGGTCTCCTGGACGATCGTGCCGCCCGAGCCCAGCACCGCGGCGTGGCGCTGGATCTCGAAGCGGGTGGCCCGCTCCACGCTGCGCAGCGAGTTGACGTTCTTGGTCTCCGAACGGGTGCCGAACGTCTCGGTGCCGTGCGGCCGCAGCGACAGGTTGACGTCGCAGCGCATCTGGCCCATCTCCATCCGGGCCTCGGACACCCCGAGGGCCCGGATGAGCTCGCGCAGCTCGGCGACGTACGCCTTGGCCACCTCCGGCGCGCGCTCGCCGGCGCCGGTGATCGGCTTGGTGACGATCTCGATCAGGGGGATGCCGGCGCGGTTGTAGTCCAGCAGCGAGTGCACGGCGCCGTGGATGCGGCCGGTGGCACCGCCGATGTGGGTGGACTTGCCGGTGTCCTCCTCCATGTGGGCGCGCTCGATCCCGACGCGGAAGACCTCCCCGTCCTCCAGCTGGACGTCCAGGTAGCCGTCGAAGGCGATCGGCTCGTCGTACTGGGAGATCTGGAAGTTCTTCGGCATGTCCGGATAGAAGTAGTTCTTCCGGGCGAAGCGGCACCACTGGGCGATCTCGCAGTTCAGCGCGAGGCCGATGCGCACGGCGGACTCCACCGCGGTGGCGTTGACCACCGGCAGCGAGCCGGGCAGTCCGAGGCAGACGGGGCAGGTCTGCGTGTTGGGCTCGGCGCCAAGCGCGGTGGAGCAGCCGCAGAACATCTTGGTCCTGGTGCCCAGTTCGACATGGACCTCAAGGCCCATGACGGGGTCGTAGGAGGCCAGCGCGTCCTCGTACGACACCAGTTCGGTGACAGTCACGAAAGTCAAACCTTTCAGGCGCTGCGGTCAGTCGTCGGCGAGGACGTCGTCGATGTCCAGGCGCCGCACCTCGCGGACGAGGATGGCGACGCTGGTCAGGATCGCGGCGCCGGAGACGATGGCGTCCAGGAGCTGGAGCTTGTCGTCCTCCCGCCGGGCGAGCTGCATCTGCTTGACGACGCCGACGGCGCCGAAGAGCGAGGTGCCGATGGACAGGTACAGGCCGGGCCGGGACTTCTTGAAGCCCTTGGCCTTCTTCAGCGCGCTCACAGCCTGTCTCCGTTCGCTTCTCCGCCCGCGCGGCGCGGAAGTACGGCTCCGAATGTCCTCTGCGGCCCGGCGGCCGCGCGTGCGACGCTCACAGCCTGCCTCCGTTCGCTTCTCCGCCCGCGCGGCGCGGAAGTACGGCTCCGAATGTCCTCTGCGGCCCGGCGGCCGCGCGTGCGACGCTCACAGCGAGGGTGCCTCCTCCAGCAGCGGGTGCCCCCAGCGTGCGTGGTACGCGGCCTCGACCGCCGCTCCGACACGGTAGAGCCGGTCGTCGGCCATGGCGGGGGCGATGATCTGCAGGCCCACCGGGAGCCCGTCCTCGGGGGCCAGGCCGCACGGCAGCGACATGGCCGCGTTGCCCGCCAGGTTGGACGGGATGGTGCACAGGTCCGCCAGGTACATGGCCATCGGGTCGTCGGCCCGCTCGCCGATGGGGAACGCGGTGGTCGGCGTGGTCGGTGAGACCAGCACGTCCACCCGCTCGAAGGCGGCGTCGAAGTCGCGCTTGATCAGGGTGCGCACCTTCTGGGCGGAGCCGTAGTAGGCGTCGTAGTAGCCGGAGGACAGCGCGTAGGTGCCCAGCATGATGCGGCGCTTGACCTCGGGGCCGAAGCCGGCCTCGCGGGTGAGGGAGGTGACCTCCTCCGCCGAGCGGGTGCCGTCGTCGCCGGCGCGCAGGCCGTAGCGCATGGCGTCGAAGCGGGCCAGGTTGGAGGAGCACTCCGACGGCGCGATCAGGTAGTAGGCCGCCAGCGCCTTGTCGAAGGACGGGCAGGAGATCTCGACGATCTCGGCGCCCAGCTCGCGCAGCAGCTCCACCGACTCGTTGAAGCGCTGCATGACCCCGGCCTGGTAGCCCTCGCCCGCGAACTCCTTGACCACGCCGACGCGCAGGCCCTTGACGTTCCCGTTGCGGGCGGCCTCGACCACCGGCGGGACGGGGGCGTCGATGGAGGTGGAGTCCAGCGGGTCGTGCCCGGCGATCGCCTCGTGCAGCAGCGCCGCGTCCAGGACGGTGCGGGCGCAGGGCCCGCCCTGGTCGAGGGAGGAGGAGAAGGCGACCATGCCGTAGCGGGAGACGGCGCCGTAGGTCGGCTTGACGCCGACGGTGCCGGTGACGGCCGCCGGCTGGCGGATGGAGCCGCCGGTGTCGGTGCCGATGGCCAGCGGTGCCTGGTAGGAGGCGAGCGCCGCCGAGGAGCCGCCGCCGGAGCCGCCCGGGATGCGGGTGAGGTCCCACGGGTTGCCGGTCGGGCCGTAGGCGCTGTTCTCCGTGGAGGAGCCCATGGCGAACTCGTCCATGTTGGTCTTGCCCAGGATCACCACGTCGGCGGCCTTGAGCCGCTTGGTGAGCGTGGCGTCGTACGGCGGGATCCAGCCCTCGAGGATCTTCGAGCCGACCGTGGTGGGCACGCCCTCGGTGGTGAAGATGTCCTTGAGCGCGAGCGGGACGCCGGCCAGGGGGCCGAGCCTCTCGCCGCGGGAACGCTTGGCGTCCACGGTGCGGGCGCGGGCCAGCGCGCCCTCGCGGTCCACGTGGAGGAAGGCGTGCACCTTCTCGTCCACGGCCTCGATGCGGGCGAGGTGTGCCTCGGCCACCTCGACGGCGCTCGCCTGGCCGGAGGCGATCCTCGCGGCGGTCTCGGCCGCGGTGAGCCTGGTCAGATCGCTCGAATGCGTCACGGTGTTCACTCCTCCCCCAGGATCTGCGGCACCTTGAAACGCTGCTGCTCCTGCGCGGGGGCGCCGGAGAGCGCCTGCTCCGGGGTCAGCGACGGACGGACCTCGTCCGGGCGCATGACGTTGGTCAGCGGCAGCGGGTGGGAGGTCGGCGGTACGTCCTCGTCGGCGACGTCGGAGACGCGGGCGACCGCGCCGATGATGTCGTCGAGCTGTCCGGCGAAGTGGTCGAGCTCTTCGTCCTTCAGCTCCAGACGTGCCAGCCGGGCGAGGTGGGCGACCTCCTCGCGCGTGATGCCAGGCATGCTGCGATTCCTCGGGGTGAGTGGTGGATCGTTCGGGGCTTGGCGGACTCTTCCCGCCGTCCGCCCCGATCCTGTGACTCCTCCGTCTCCTGAGCGGGACGGCTTCCCCCCCGGCCTTCCGGCCGGGGCGCGGCCAAGTCCTGACCGCTGCCCGGAGGGCAGAACAGCATGCTAACAGTTTGGCCGCGGCGCACGGCGGTGCCGGGACGGGGGCGGAGGCCGCCTCCGCCCCCGTCCCGGTGCCCGGGCGCGGTGCCGCGCGCCTACCGCGCGGGCTGTCCTCGGTGTCCCGGGGCGGGCCTGCCGGCCGGTCCCGGCAGCGCGGGGTGCGCCGCCTCGACCGGGGGCGGCGCCCCGTCGCGCGCCCGCAGCCAGGCGGTCGCCTCGGACGGGGGCATCGCGGCCGACACCAGCCAGCCCTGCACGGCGTCGCAGCCCAGGTCGCGCAGGCGCTCCCAGGTCTCGTCGTCCTCCACGCCCTCGGCGACGACGAGCAGGCCGAGGGAGTGCGCGAGGTCCACCGTGCAGCGCACGATCTCGGCGTCCTCGGCGTCCACCGCCAGGCGTGCCACGAAGGAGCGGTCGATCTTCAGCTCGCTCACCGGCAGCCTCCGCAGGTGCACCAGGGAGGAGTAGCCGGTGCCGAAGTCGTCCAGGGACATCCGCACGCCGTGGCCGGTGAGCGCGGCGAGGGTGTCGGCGGCCTGCTGCGGGTCCTCCAGCAGGACGTGCTCGGTGATCTCCAGCTGGAGCGCCCCGGCCGGGACGCCGTGCCGGGCCAGCCGGGCGGCCACCGATCCGGCGAAGCCGGGGCTGTGGACGTCGCGGGGCGAGACGTTGACGGCGACCGGCACGGTCAGGCCCCGGGAGCGCCAGCGTGCGACCTGGGCGAGTGCGGTCTCCAGCACGTAGTCGGTCAGGCGCGGCATCAGGCCGGAGGACTCGGCGATGGCGATGAACTCGTCCGGGGGCACCCTGCCCCGCTCCGGGTGCACCCAGCGCACCAGTGCCTCCAGGCCGCAGACGGAGCCGTCGAAGGCGACCTTGGGCTGGTAGTGCAGCTCGACCTCGCCCGCGTCCAGGGCGCGGCGCAGATCGCCCAGCAGGCCCAGCCGGTCGGGTGTGTTGCCGTCGCGGGTGGCCTCGTAGACCTCCACCCCGCTGCGGTCGCGCTTGGCCTGGTACATCGCGACGTCGGCGCGGCGCAGCAGGCCCTCGGCCTCTCCGGCGTGGTCGGGGAAGACCGCGACCCCCGCGCTGGCCTCCAGTTCCAGGGTCAGCCCGTCCAGGTCCAGCGGCGAGCCGAGGACGCCGACGAGCGCGCGGGCGACGCGCTGGGCGCTGGTGGGCGAGTCGGCGAACGGGAGCAGTACGGCGAACTCGTCGCCGCCGAGCCGGGCCACCTCGGCGCCGCGGGGCAGCGCCGTCCGCAGCCGGTCCGCGATCTGCAGCAGCAGCCGGTCGCCCGCAAGGTGGCCGAGGGTGTCGTTGACCGACCGGAAGCGGTCGAGGTCGATGAGGACGAGGGCGGAGCGGGCTCCCAGCCGGTCGGCCTCGTCCAGGGCGGACCAGGTGCGCTCCAGCAGCCACTGGCGGTTGGCGAGCCCGGTGAGGGGGTCGCGCAACTGCTCCTCGGCGCGGGCCCGGGCGATCCACAGGGCGGAGTCCAGGGCGATCAGCGGTACCGAGAACAGCGGCAGCAGCAGCGGCATGTGGACGGCGACCACGACGATCAGCGGGGAGATGGCCAGCAGGGCGAGGGCGACCAGCCCCTGCCGCGCCAGGGCGGTGCGGGCGACGGTGGGCAGCCCTCCCTGGCGCGGGGCCAGGATGTACCACAGCAGTGTCCGGGTGACCAGCAGGTAGGCGGCGGCGGCCAGGAGGACCTCGGGGAGCGCGTACAGGCTCCAGGCGGCCGGGCGCCAGGGCTCCTCCACCGAGGGGTGCACGCCGAAGGCCGCCAGGCACAGCGCCGCGGCGCCGATGCCGAGGATGTCCACCGCGCCGTGCCGCAGCGCCTGGCGCCAGCGGTGCCGCCTGGCCGCGCCGACCAGGACCACCACCGCGAGGCTGACCAGGGTGGCCGGGATCCAGCCGTACAGCAGCAGGATGGCCAGGGTGAGGGCGGCGCCGGAGCCGGTGCCGCCCCACCAGCGGTCGCGGCCGAGGGCGACCAGGTGTCCGACGATCAGGCCGGTGAGGACGGCGAAGGCCCAGCCCGCCGTGCCGCTGGGGAAGAGGGCGTGCCCCCCGGAGACCACTTGGTGGATCCCGGCGGCCAGCGCGACGGCGGCGGTCGCGACGACCGTGCGGGAGAGCCAGGGCACCTCCAGGGAGGCGACGCGCTGCAGCTTCGGCGCGCCGTCGGGGCTCTCGCCCGGTGGCGCGGTGACCGGCCGGGGCCGCCCGTGGCGGAGCCACTGCTGTCCCCGGTCCCGGGGTTTGTGCTGCATGCGCGTCCCTCTCACAGCCGTCGGTGCCCACGCCACGGCAGGCGCACCCCGTCAACAGTAGGGCGCGGACGGCCGGCTGGGCAGTGATCGTTCGGGGTTGCCCGGATGCAGACCGGTCGATCGCGTCCGTCTGATAAGCGCCGCGCGGCCCCTCCTCATCACTCAGTCAACGGCATTGTCCGAAAAGGGATTTGGCGGCGGTGGCACCACCGCCGCCGATGCACCGTCACTGTGCGGGCTGCTCCGCGGCGGGCTCGACGGGGACGACGGCGGCCTCCCGTGCGGCGTCGGGCCCCTGCTCCAGCAGGACGGCGAAACCGTCGTCGTCCAGGATCGGGACCTTCAACTGCACGGCCTTGTCATATTTCGATCCGGGGCTGTCGCCCGCCACAACAAAACCGGTCTTCTTTGAAACAGAACCGGTCACTTTCGCTCCCAGGCTCTGCAGCGCCTCTTTTGCGCCATCCCGCGTGTACGACCGCAGGGTCCCGGTGACCACCACGGTGACCCCCTCCAGCGGACGCGGCCCCTCCTCGGCGCCGCCCTCCTCCTCCATCCGCACGCCGGCCGCCCGCCACTTCTCGACGATCTCGCGGTGCCAGTCCTCGGCGAACCAGGCCTTGAGCGAGGCGGCGATGGTCGGGCCGACCCCCTCGGTGGCCGCCAGCTCCTCCTCGGAAGCCTCGGCGATCCGGTCCAGCGAGCGGAACTCCCTGGCCAGCGCCTCGGCCGCGACCGGGCCGACATGGCGGATCGACAGTCCCGCGATGATCCTGGCCAGCGGGCGCTCCTTGGCCGCCCGGATGTTCTCCAGCATCGCCAGGGTGTTCTTCTTCGGCTCGCCCCTGAGGTTGGCGAAGAAGGTGACGACCTTCTCCTCCCCCGTCTTCGGGTCCCGCTTGGGCAGGCCGCTGTCCTGGTCCAGCACCAGGGACTTGATGGGCAGCAACTGCTCGACGGTGAGGTCGAACAGATCCCCCTCGTCCCGCAGCGGCGGTGTGGCCGGCTCCAGCGGCTGCGTCAGCGCGGTGGCCGCCACGTACCCGAAGTGCTCGATGTCCAGGCACTTGCGCCCCGCCAGGTAGTAGAGCCGCTCGCGCAACTGGCCCGGGCAGGAGCGGGCGTTGGGGCAGCGCAGATCGACGTCCCCCTCCTTGGCCGGCTTCAGCCCGGTGCCGCACTCGGGGCACTCGGCGGGCATCACGAACTCCCGCTCGCCGCCGTCCCGCAGATCCACCACGGGGCCCAGGATCTCGGGGATGACGTCGCCCGCCTTGCGCAGCGCGACGGTGTCCCCGATCAGCACGCCCTTGGCCCTGACCACGTCCTGGTTGTGCAAGGTGGCGAACTCCACCTCCGAGCCGGCCACCGTCACCGGCTCCACCACGGCGAACGGCGTGGCCCGCCCGGTGCGGCCGATGCTCACCTTGATGTCCAGCAGTTTGGTGTTGACCTCCTCGGGCGGGTACTTCCAGGCGATCGCCCAGCGCGGCGCCCGCGAGGTGGAGCCCAGCCGCCCCTGGAGGGGGATCTCGTCCAGCTTGACGACGACCCCGTCGATCTCGTGCTCCACCGAGTGGCGGTTGGCGCCGTAGTACGCGATGAACTCCCGCACCTCCCCGACGGAGCCGACCACCCTGTTGTGCGCGGCGGTCGGCAGGCCCCACTCGCGCAGCAGCCCGTAGGCGTGCGACAGCCGGTCGATGTCGAAGCCCTCGCGGGCGCCGATGCCGTGCACCACCATGTGCAGCGGGCGCTCCGCGGTGACCTTGGGGTCCTTCTGCCGCAGCGAACCGGCCGCCGCGTTGCGGGGGTTGGCGAACGCCGGCTTGCCCCCCTCGACCAGCCGCGCGTTCAGCTCCTCGAAGCGCTCCATGGGGATGAACACCTCGCCGCGGATCTCCACCAGATCCGGGATGCGCTCCCCCTTCAGCCGCTCGGGGATCTGCGCGATGGTGCGGACGTTGGGCGTGATGTCCTCCCCGGTGCGCCCGTCGCCGCGGGTGGCGGCGCGCACCAGCCTGCCGTGCTCGTACGTCAGGTTGACCGCGAGGCCGTCCACCTTCAGCTCGCACAGGAAGTGGTAGGGCACACCGTCCAGTTCGCGTGCGATCCGGTCGGCCCAGGATTCCAGCTCCTCGTCGTCGAAGGCGTTGTCCAGGGACAGCATCCGCTCGCGGTGCTGTACGGCGGTGAACTCCGTCTCGTAGGAGCCGGCCACCTTCTGGGTCGGCGAGTCGGGCGTGACCAGCTCCGGGTACCTGGCCTCCAGCTCCTGGAGCTCGCGCATCAGGGCGTCGAACTCGGCGTCGCTGACGACCGGCGTCGTCACGTAGTACCGGAAGCGGTGCTCGTCGACCTCCCTGGCCAGCCGTGCGTGCCTCTCGCGCGCCTCGCTGTCCGGACTCACCGTCTCCATGTATCCAAGCCTCCCGTTACTCAGGGTCGTTTGCGAGCGAGCGTGCGGCCCGGACACAGTGCGCGAGCGCGGCCCGCGCGTGGGCGGGCGAGGCGCCCGCCAGACCGCAGGCGGGCGTGACGACCACCGATCGCGCCAGCAGCTTCGGAGACAGCCCCAGCCTGCGCCACAGCGTCCTGACCCCCATGACGCTACCGGCAGGGTCCGACAGTGCCCTCGAGTCCGGCTCCACCGCCGGGACCGCCCCGGCGAACAGCGCCGTGCCCGCCTCGACCGCCTCCCCGACCGCCTCGTCGTCACGTTCGGTGAGCAGCGAGAGGTCGAAGGAGATCCCGGCGGCGCCCGCCCTGCGCAGCAGTGCGAAGGGCACCCCCGGAGCGCAGGAGTGCACCACCACGGGGATCTCCCGCTCCGGCTCCGGGCCCCCCGCCGCGTCCCGAGCCGCCTCGACCACCTGCCGCAGCGCGCCCTCGGCCACGCCGCGGTCCACGGCCGGATGGGTGCGGTACCCGCTGGCGGTGGGCACCCTGCCCAGCAGCACCGCCGTAAGCGACGGCTCGTCGAGCTGGAGGACCAGCCTGGCCCCCGGCACCCTGCGCCGCACCTCGGCGAGATGGGCCCGCAGCCCCTCGGCCAGGGACTCGGCCAGGTAGCGGCAGGCGCCGGCGTCGCCGAGCATCGCCTCGCCGCCGCGGCGCTCCAGCGAGGCCGCCAGCGTCCAGGGCCCGACGGCGGAGACCTTCAGCGCGCCGGTGTGGCCCTGGGTGAACTCCTCCAGCGCGTCCAGGTCCTCCCCCATCCAGGACCGGGCCCGCCGGGTGTCGCGCCCGGGGGCGTCGCCGACCCGCCAGCCGCTGGGCTCCAGGCGGGCGTACAGCTCCACCAGCAGCCCGGCCGTCCGCCCGATCATGTCGGCGCCGGGCCCGCGCGCGGGCAGCTCCGGCAGGTACGGGAAGTGCTCGAGGCTGCCGGTGACGGTCCTGGCCGCCTCACGGGCGTCGGTGCCGGGCATCGACCCGACGCCGGTCGCCGCCCCCTCACCCCACACGTGCTCCCTCACGCCGACGGCCTCACCCTCAGGTCGGTGATCTCCGAGCCCGCCGGCAGGTCGAGTGCGGTGAGGACGGCGGTCGCCACCGCGGACGGGGGGATCCAGCGCGCCGGGTCGTACTCCTTCCCCTCCTGCCGGTGCACCTTGGCCTGCATCGGCGTGGCGGTGCGCCCCGGGTAGACGGAGGTCACCCGCACCCCGGCGCCGCCCTCCTCCGCGCGCAGCGAGTCGGCGAGCGCCTTCAGCCCGTGCTTGCTGGCCGCGTACGCGCCCCAGTCGGCGTTGGCGTTCAGGCCCGCGCCGGAGTTGACGAAGACGACGTGGCCGTGCGCCAGGCGGATCTGCGGCAGCAGCAGCCGGGTCAGCTCGGCGGGGCCGACGAGGTTGACCGCGAGGGTGGCGTTCCAGACCTTCGGCGTCAGCTCCCCGACCTTCCCCAGGTCCACCACCCCGGCGACGTGCAGCAGCGAGTCCACCCGCTCAGGCAGCTCCTGGTGGGACAGCGCCCACGACAGCCTGTCGGGCTCGGCCAGGTCCCCGACGAGGGTGCGGGCGCCGGGGAAGCGCTCGGCCAGTTCCCTGGCGCGGCCCGCGTCCCGCGCCAGCAGCCACAGCTCCTCGCCCCGCTCCCGCAGGCGCTCGGCGATCTCGGCTCCGATGCCGGAGCCCGCCCCGGTGATCACATGCGTTCCCATGGGCCCATCGTCCCATCCGGCGGGCCGCCCGACGGGCACCGCACCCGTCACCGGCGGGCAACGCGTCCGTCAGTAGAGTCCCAGCGTGCGAGCGGTGTCCTCGCCGCGCCGCATGTGCTCCTGGGCCGCCTCGCCCAGCGCGCCGAGCACCCCGGTGACCACGGCCTCGGTGACGGCCAGGGCGGGCACGAGGCTGTCGTACGGCGTGGTGGCCGGGGCCTGGCAGGGCAGCACCACGTCGGCGACGGCCGAGATCGGCGACAGCCAGCCGTCGGTCACCAGCACGACCTTCCCTCCCCGGCCGGCCACCAGCCTCGCAGGCTCCAGCAGGGCGGGCTCGTAGCGCCGGAAGTCGAAGACGGCGAGCACGTCGCGGCGCCCGCCCCGGGCGAGGGCGGCGGTTCGCTCGACCGCGCCCTCGGGCAGCAGTTCCACGTCGTCGCGGATCTGGACCAGGTGCAGGCCCAGGTAGCGGGCGTGCAGCCCGCTGAACCGGCCGCCGGTCAGCAGCACTCGGCGCCTGGGGTCGGCGAGCAGGTCGACGGCGCCCTGGAGGTCCTCGGGGGGCAGCGCGGCGCAGGTGGCGCGCAGGGCGGCGGTGAGGGAGGCGACGGAGGACTCCAGGAGCTCCGCCGCGGGGGAGCCGCCGCGCTCGGCGAAGCCGGTGGCGGTGTAGAGGGCGACCGGGGACGCCTCGCGCTGTTCCAGCTCGTCGCGGAGCGCCCGCTGGAAGTCGGGGAAGCCCCGGTAGCCGAGGCGGTGGGCGAAGCGGATGACGGTGGGCGCGCTGACCCCGGCCCGCTCGGCGACGCGGGCGACGGTCTCGAAACCGGCCGACGGATAGGCGGCCAGCAGGACGCGGGCGACCTTGCGTTCGGCCGGTGTGCACTCGCCGAGCCGCCGCCGGATGGACTCGGCCACCCCGCCGGGCGCCGTACGCCCCGCGGTGTCCGCGCCGGATGCCTCGCCTTCGGCGGCCACTGTGCCTCCTCGCTGATCGGGCCCGGGGCGCCTCCGCGCCCCGGGCCCGAGCCTATCCGGCGCCGGTCAGGGGGCGTACACCTCGATCTCCATGCCCGTCAGGGTGGAGGCGGTGCGGCCGTCGGCCGTCCATGCGGTGTATCCGGAGGCGGGCTTGCGGAACCCGACCGCGAACTCCGGTCCGGTCTCGTAGGTGTAGTCGGTGGTGCGCGTGGACCGTCCGCTGCCGGCGAGGTCGAGGGCGGTCCCGGCGAAGCGGTACGGACCGAAGACGTCGTAGCCCGGCCGCTGGGCGGTCCGGTTGCGCGGCACCAGTCCGGTGCGGCCGGCGGCGGGCAGGGCGCGGCGGGCGTACGGGTCGTAGCCGTCGCCCGCGGTGAGGCGGTCGTAGCGGACGCCCTCGACGGACCACTGGCCGTTGTACGTTCCCGCCGTGGCGCCGGTGAGGTCCAGCACCGTCACCGCGTGCTCGCCCAGGACGCGCAGGCGCTCGTTCCCGGTGCCGACGCCGGTGACCTCCAGGGCGGTGTTCTCGTCGACGCCGAAGACCAGGTCGTGCCCGGTGTCGGCGGCCAGGCGCAGGGACCGGCCCTCCCTGCCGCGGGCGGAGAAGTGGGTGTCGACCAGGCCGTGGGTGAAGAACCCGAAGCCGCCGGTCTCCAGATAGCCGAGCCGGGCGGCGTCCTCGAAGTAGCCGGGCGAGGAGCCGTCGCGCAGCGCCTCGTAGCTCTCCCCGCCGGTGATCATGTCGGCGCCCGCCTGGATCTGGGCGCCGGCGCTGGTGCCCGCGACGACCGCGCCCTCGGCGAGCCGCTGCCGGACGGCCGCGAGCACGGCCGAGTCCCGGGTGCCGCCGTCGCGCAGGAGGGTGGTGACGTAGCGGTACTGGTCGCCGCCGCCGATGAAGAAGCCGGTCATGGCCGAGACGCGCCCGGCCAGTTCGGGGTCGTCGGCCGCCGCCACCCGGTCGAGGTCGACGGGGATCCACTCGGCGGACCCGGCGCCGTGGCTCTCCAGGAGGTCGGCGTAGTAGGCGCCGTTGGCCTCGCTGTTGCGCGCCTGCGGCGTGCCCGCGTCCGGGTCCTGGGAGGGCGGTACGGAACCGGCGGTGAGGACGCCGATGCGGGCGGCCGGACCGCCCGCGCGGTCGACGATCTCGCCGTACACCTCGGTGTTGCGGTCGTCCAGTGCGCCGCCGACCATCAGGAGTGTGCCGCCGGAGGCCTGCGCGGGCGCCGGTGCGGGCCCGGTCGCGGGTGCCGCGGCGGCAGCGGCGGCGGGCAGCAGCAGGGCGAGCGCGGC
>NZ_JBKJFM010000369.1:0-840 GCF_046614825.1 Streptomyces nanhaiensis | reverse complement strand
CGCCGCGGCCGCCCTGCCGCAGGAGGGCGCCGACCCGGAACTCGCCGACGCGCTGGCCGCCACCGCCTCCGACACCACGGCCAGCGACGAGCACACCCACGCCGAACTGGCCGACGCCCTGTGGCGGTCCGCCGAGCTCACCGGCGCCGGCGACGGACCCGGCTGGGCCCAGGACACCGGCGTGCGCGCGGCCCGGCTGACCGCCGCGGCCGAACACGCCTGGTCGGCCGGACGCCCGCACCGGGCCCTGGCCCTGCTGGACCGGGCCCGTGCGCTGCCCGTCCACGACACCGTGCGCGGCCGCACCGAACTCGTGCGCGGGGTACTGGAGTTGCGCAACGGCGTGGTCACCGACGCCCATGAGCTGCTGTCGTACGCCGCCCGGCTGCTGGCCCCCTACGACCCGCACACCGCCCGCCGGGCACTGCTCCACGCGACCGAGGCGACCTGGGCGGTCGGCGACATCGCCGGGTTCCGCGCCGACCTCGCCCGCATCGCCGGGCTGAGGACCCCAGCCGAGGACCCGCTGCTCGACGACTACTGCGCGGGCCTGGACGCGGTGCTGTCCGGCGACATCGCCCGCGGCGGGCCGGTGCTGCTGCGCGTCCTGGAGCACGCCGCCCGCGAACGGCAGCCCTGGAGGCTGATACGGGCCGGGATCGTGGCCCTGGTCGTCGGCGACGTCGCGGCGGCCCACGACCTCAACACCCGCGCCCTGGCCGCCGCCCGGGCGTGCGGGCCGGCCGCCGTCGTCCCCCAGGCGCTGGAGCACCTGGCCTACAGCGAGCTGCGGGCCGGGCGGCACAGCCGGGCCCGGGCCCACGCCGAGGCCGGACTGCG
>NZ_JBKJFM010000368.1:0-872 GCF_046614825.1 Streptomyces nanhaiensis | reverse complement strand
GCCGCGCGGCCGCTGGCCGGGGCGCGGATCACCGGGTCGCTGCACATGACGGTGCAGACGGCGGTGCTGATCGAGACGCTGGTGGCGCTGGGGGCGCGGGTGCGCTGGGCCTCGTGCAACATCTTCTCCACCCAGGACCATGCCGCCGCCGCGGTCGCGGTGGGTCCGGACGGCACGCCGGAGGATCCGCGGGGGGTGCCGGTGTTCGCCTGGAAGGGCGAGAGCCTGCAGGAGTACTGGTGGTGCACCGAGCAGGCGCTGACCTGGCCGGATGCGCCCACCGGCGGGCCGAACATGATTCTGGACGACGGTGGGGACGCCACGCTGCTGGTGCACAAGGGTGTGGAGTACGAGAAGGCCGGCGCGGTGCCGGACGTCTCCACGGCCGAGTCCGAGGAGCACGCGGTGATCCTGGGGCTGCTGGCCCGCACCCTGGCCGAGCGGCCGGGCAAGTGGACGCAGCTGGCCTCGGAGGTCCGGGGGGTGACGGAGGAGACCACCACCGGGGTGCACCGGCTGTACGAGATGCAGCGCGAGGGGGCGCTGCTGTTCCCGGCGATCAACGTCAACGACTCGGTGACCAAGTCGAAGTTCGACAACAAGTACGGCTGCCGCCACTCGCTGATCGACGGGATCAACCGGGCCACCGACACCCTGATCGGCGGCAAGGTGGCGGTGGTGTGCGGGTACGGGGACGTGGGCAAGGGGTGTGCGGAGTCGCTGCGCGGCCAGGGCGCGCGGGTGATCGTCACCGAGATCGATCCGATCTGCGCGCTGCAGGCCGCCATGGACGGCTACCAGGTGGCCACCTTGGAGGAGGTGGTGGAGAGTGCGGACATCTTCGTCACCACCACCGGCAACAAGGACATCAT
>NZ_JBKJFM010000367.1:0-892 GCF_046614825.1 Streptomyces nanhaiensis | reverse complement strand
AGCAACGGCCTGACCGCCCCGAACGGCCCCTCCCAGCAGCGGGTGATCCGCCAGGCCCTCGCCAACGCCGGCCTCACCCCCGGCCAGGTCGACGCCGTCGAAGCGCACGGCACCGGCACCAAGCTGGGCGACCCCATCGAGGCGCAGGCCCTGCTGGCCACCTACGGGCAGGACCGCCCGGCCGACCGGCCCCTGTGGCTGGGCTCGGTGAAGTCCAACATCGGCCACACCCAAGCCGCCGCCGGTGCGGCGTCGATCATCAAGATGGTCATGGCACTCAACCAGGGCCTGCTACCGCGCACTTTGCACGTGGACGAGCCGTCCTCCCGTATCGACTGGGAGGCCGGCGCGGTCTCGCTGCTCACCGAAGAGGTGCGTTGGCCTGCGGTGGACCGCCCGCGACGCGTCGGCATCTCCTCCTTCGGCGTCAGCGGCACCAACGCCCACGCCGTGCTGGAGGAGGCTCCGCCCGTCGAGTCGGACGAGGAACAGTCGACCCGTCCGGGTGATGTCATGCCGTGGGTGATCTCCGCCCGGACCGCCGGCGCCCTGCGCGCACAGGCCCGGCAACTCCGCGAGTACGTCGATCAGCGGCCCGAGCTGGGCATCGCCGAGGTGGCCCATGCGCTGGCCACGACCCGGTCCGCGTTCGAGCACCGCGCGGTCGCGGTGGGCGGCAACACCGTCGAACTCCTCAAGGCCCTCGACGCCCTCGTCCAGGGCGAGCCTTCGCCCCACCTCGTGCAGGGCATCGCGTCGGACGAGACCGGCAAGACCGTGTTCGTGTTCCCCGGACAGGGGACGCAATGGGCCGGTATGGGCGCGGACCTCCTGGACACCGTGCCGGTGTTCGCGGAATCCATCGCCCGGTGCGAGACAGCGCTCGCGCCGC
>NZ_JBKJFM010000366.1:0-903 GCF_046614825.1 Streptomyces nanhaiensis | reverse complement strand
GCGAGGCCGCCCGGCTGGGCGCCGCCGCGGGCACCGGCGCCGGCGGCCGTACGGACACGGCCGCGGGAACGGGCGGCGGCACGGGCGGCGGGGACGTCAGCGCAGGTGGCCCGTGTCGTTGAGCAGCCGCAGCGAGGCGTTGCCGTCCGCGTAGTACGCCACCGCCGACAGCGAGGCCGCCGACAGCTCCATGCGGAACAGCGCCTCGGGCGGTGCGCCCAGGGCCGTGCAGGCCAGCACCTTGACCGGCGTGACGTGGGTGACCAGCAGCACCGTGCGGCCGGGGTGGCGGGCCAGGATCCGGTCGCGGGCGGCCTCGACGCGGCGGATGACGGAGGCGAAGGACTCCCCGCCGGTGGGCGCGGCCTCGGGCGAGGCCAGCCAGGCGTCCAGGTCGTCCGGGTGGCGCTCGCGCACCTCGGCGAAGGTCAGCCCCTCCCAGGCGCCGAAGTCGGCCTCGCGCAGGTCGTGTTCGACCTCGACCCCCAGCCCCAGCCGGTCGGCGACCGCCCGCGCGGTCTGGCGGCAGCGCACCAGCGGCGAGCTGACCACGTGCTGGACGGTGCCGCGCGCCGCGAGGGCCGAGGCGGCCGCCTCGGCCTGGCGCAGCCCGGTCGCCGACAGCTCCGGGTCGGTGCCGCCGCTGCCGGAGAAGCGCTTGAGGGGGGTGAGCGGGGTCTCGCCGTGGCGCAGCAGGACGAGGGTGGTGGGGGTGCCCATGTCGGCGCCCCAGCCCACCTGCGGGGTCCCCGGCTCGCCGCGCCCGGCGGGCGCGGCGGGAGCCGCGTGCTCCGCGGGCAGTTCGTCGGCCGCGGTCAGGGCCGTCGGGTCGTCCGTCCCGGCGCCCCGCTCGGCGGCGGCCGCCGTGCGGTGGGTCTCCCGTACGGCCTGGCGCACGGCGGC
>NZ_JBKJFM010000365.1:0-903 GCF_046614825.1 Streptomyces nanhaiensis | reverse complement strand
CGCGCGGTGTGCGGGCACGCACACCAGCAGGACGGTGGCGAGCGCGGGCAGCGCCGTCCGGTGGGAGGCCATCGCCGCCGACAGGCGGGTCCCGCGGGTCCCGGCGGCCGGGACCCGCACGGGAGCCGCGGGCCCGGCGGCGGACTCGGGGGCGGGCCCGGCGGCGGACTCGGGGGCGGGCCCGGCGGCGGACTCGGGGGGCTGTACGGCCGCCCCGGGCCGCACGTCGGCCGCGTCGACCGTGGTGGCCGTCGTCACCTCAGCTGCCCCCGAGCCGGAGGACGGAGCCCGCGGTGCGCAGCAGGATCGAGACGTCCTGCCACAGCGACCAGGTCTCGATGTAGTGGTTGTCGAACCGCGCCCGGTCCTCGATGGAGGTGTCGCCGCGCAGGCCGTGCACCTGGGCCAGCCCGGTGATCCCGGCGGGCATCCGGTGGCGGGCCGCGTAGCCGGGGTGGAGCCGGCTGAACCGCTGCACGAAGTAGGGGCGTTCGGGTCGCGGCCCGACCAGGCTCATGTCGCCGCGCAGTACGTTCCACAGCTGGGGCAGCTCGTCGAGCGAGGTGCGGCGCAGCACATGGCCGACCGTGCTCATCCGGCGGTCGTCGGCGACGTTCCAGCGCGTCGCCGACTCGTGCTCGTCCCGGGGGCGCAGGGTGCGGAACTTCAGGACGGTGAACGGGCGGCCGCCCAGCCCGATCCGCTCCTGGCGGAAGATCACCCCGGGCCCGTCGGCGATCCGGACGGCGAGCGCGCAGGCCAGCAGCACCGGCGCGGCGGCCGCCAGCGCCACGGCGGCGACCGTGACGTCCAGGGCCCGCTTGCCGCGCAGTCCGGCCCGGCCGTGCCGGGGCCGCGGATCCAGGCGGTGGCAGGGGAAGCCCCACAGGTGGCCGGCCGGGC
>NZ_JBKJFM010000364.1:0-935 GCF_046614825.1 Streptomyces nanhaiensis | reverse complement strand
CCCGCAGCCGGGCCGCACGGCGCAGCGCGGCGGCGGCCGGGTCCACGGCGGCCTCTTCCGGGGGGACGTCCGCGGTGTCGCGCGCCTGGTCGCGGGCGGCCGCCAGGACCGCTTCGACCGTGGCCAGTCCGCCCAGCTCCCCGCGGACCTCGCGGCCCAGCACCTCCACCGCGCCCCCGGACCGGGCCCGGTCGCGGCAGTGGAAGGCCAGTTCGCAGGTGGACAGGCACTGCGGCGCGTAGGCGGCCGGAACCGACTCGACGGAACCGGCCAGTTCGGCGGGCGGGCGCGCCGGGTCGAAGGTGGCGCCCTCGGGCAGCGCGGCGGCGATCTCCTCCAGCCTCGTCAGCCGGGCGAGCTGCCGCCGGGTGGTGGCGATCTGCCTGCGCAGGTCGACCGCCTCGGCGGTGGGCAGGTTGGAGAAGTCCTTCGGGCAGACCAGCAGCACCCGCTCGTCCACCCGGCCGCCGAGCGCCTCCAGCGCCAGGGCGTAGACGGCCGCCTGCCGGGCCGCGGCGCCGACCTTGGCCGGATCGGCCGAACCGTCCAGGATCGGGAAGGACTTGATCTCCACCACCGTCCAGCGCCCGTCCGGGTGGACCGCCACCGCGTCGGGTTCCAGGTGGACGGGCGATCCGGCCACCTCCAGCCGCACCATCGGGTGGTCCAGCAGCGTCCAGCCGCCGTCGGCCGTCGCCCGCTCCAGCGCCTGCCGGGTGCGCTCCGCGCGCCCGGCGGGGCCGGGCGCAGACAGGTCGGGCACGGACACCCCGCCCGGTTCGGGGGCCGGGGTGTCCGCCGCGGCGGTGCGCGCGTGGACCAGGCGCATCAGTTCGGCGCCGCCGTCCCCCTTCACCCGCGCCTCGAAGGCGTGGCCGCGGACGAACGCGAACTGCGACTGCCCGAAGGGCGCGGGGGAGCCCAGCGCCTCCGCC
>NZ_JBKJFM010000363.1:0-955 GCF_046614825.1 Streptomyces nanhaiensis | reverse complement strand
CGCCGCCCAGCGCGCGGCCATGCGGACGCGGGGCCGCCTCGGGTAGGGGCCCGGGGCCCGTACGGGGCGCGTCCGGCGCCCGGGGGCGTCGTCTTCCGGCCGAGTCGGGAACACGGCGCCCGGCGGCCGCGGAAGAGCGCGCACGTCGTCGCGGTGTCATATGCTCCCGGCCGCCATCCGCCCGGCCCCCCGGCCCTCCCCCGGCGCCCGTCCGGAACCGCCGGCGCGGCTCCGGCCAGGGCCGATGAGGCGCAGCGGAGCGCACCGGAGCGCATCGGAGCGGAAGATGACCGGATCCGATCGCCCCGATGTGTCCCGTTATGGACTCCGGCAAGTCGTTTCTCCGGAATCCGTTCCCGAGAGATCCAGGGAGTGTTCGACATGCGGTACGCCACCAAGGGCCTGGGGCTGGGCGCCGTGCTGACCGCGGCCTGCCTGGCGGGGTCCGCGGCCACCGCGACCGCCGCCCCCACCGACTCCGCCGGGGCCGACAGGCCGTCCGGGCCCTCGGTCCTGGTGCTCACCGTCGCCGAGGGCGGGGATCCGGCGACGGCCCCCGAGCGGCGGAGCGCCGTGCTCACCTGCCCGCCGGGCGCCGGAGGCACCCACCCGGCCCCGGGGCGCGCGTGCGCCGCGCTGCGCTCCGTGGACGGCGAGGTGGGCGCGCTGGTCGAGACCGACACCGACCGGATCTGCCCGATGATCTGGGACCCGGTCACGATCAAGGCCGAGGGTCTCTGGGATGGCCGCGAGGTCTCCTACGAGCGCACCTTCGCCAACTCCTGTGTCATGGAGGGCGCCACGGGCCCGGTCTTCTCCTTCTGACGCCTCCGTGACGAGGCCGCCGTCAGGCCGTGGTTAGCCCGCCGCGGGACCGCGGCCGCCGGCCCCCGGGTGCGCGATCGCGCCCCCGGGGGCCGGCCGCGTTTCCGGCCGCGAGCGGAGGCGCCGGCCC
>NZ_JBKJFM010000362.1:0-984 GCF_046614825.1 Streptomyces nanhaiensis | reverse complement strand
CAGTGAGGTTTTCTCAGCGAAATGATCTACGCGAAGCCGGATGAGGCTCTGGTGTCCGGACGATTCGGGCAGCCCTGCCCCGGTGGCGGGCAGACGTAAAGCCCCTGGTAGGACGGTTCTCTCTCACAAGATCGTCCTGCGACACCAGAGGCTTCACGTTGGTCCCCTATGTTGCCATGCTCGACATCCCCCGCCCGGTGGTGGCCTTCCTCGCCCGCCTGCTGGCCGCCCACCGGCGGAAGATCGGCACTCCGCGCGGCTCGCGGGCGCTGGGCCCGTTCCGCCAGGCGGTCCTGGTGCTGCGCTGGTTCCGCCACCGCACCTGCGTGCACTGCCTGGCCCGCGACGCCGGGATCTCCCAGGCCACCGGCTACCGGTATCTGCACGAGGGCATCGATGTCCTCGCCGAGCGCGCCCCGGACCTGCACCAGGTCCTGGAAGGCTGCCGTGAGCAGGGCCTGAGCCATGTGGTCCTGGACGGCACGCTCATCGCCTGCGACCGGGTGGCCGGCACCACCGAGCGGGGCAACGACCTGTGGTACTCCGGCAAGGGACGGCACTTCGCCGGAAACCTGCAGTTCCTCGCCGCTCCCGACGGCTCGCTGCTGTGGGTCTCCGACATCGAGCCCGGTTCGGTGCACGACCTGCGCGCCGCGCGGACCCATGCGCTGCCGGCGCTGTACGCCGCGGCCCGCCACGGGCTGCCGACCCTGGCTGACGTGGGTTACACCGGCGCCGGCAGCGGCGTGCACACACCCTTCCGCCCGCACCCCGACATCGCCTCACCCCTGGCGGTAGACACCCGCGCCCACAACCGGCTGCTGCGCGGCATCCGCGCGATCGGCGAGCGTGCCGCGGCCGAGCTCAAACAGCGCTGGCGCACGCTGCAGCATGTGACGGTCAGCCCCAGCCGGATCGGAGCCATCGCCCAGGCCGCCCTCGTCCTCAACAATGCATGGCACGAAAGGCGTTGAGAAAACCTCA
>NZ_JBKJFM010000361.1:0-986 GCF_046614825.1 Streptomyces nanhaiensis | reverse complement strand
CGCGACGCCCGGCAGCTCGCCGAGCAGGCCCGGCAGCGGGCGGACGAGCTGACCCGGCTGCTCGCCGCGCCGGACGCGCGGCTGGCCGCCGGGGAACTGCCCGGCGGCGGGAGCGCCACCGTGGTGGTCTCCCGCAGCAGCGACCGGGCCGCGTTCCTGGCCTCGCGGCTGCCCGAACCGCCGGCCGGCAAGGTCTACCAGCTGTGGTTCGACGACGACGGCGCCATGCGCCCGGCCGGTGTGGTGGACGCCTCGGACGGGCGGGCGGCGGTCATGATGGACGGGCCCGTCGCGGGCGCGGACGGCATGGGCGTGACCGTGGAGCCGGAGGGCGGCTCGGCTCAGCCCACCTCCGAGCCGCTGGCGGTGATGGAGTTCCCGGCCGCGTGAGGGCCGGGGAGGCGGGGACGAGCGTGCCGGCGGCGCCGTTCGCCGGCACACGGCGGTCGCCCGGGCACCTGCCGTGTGCCGCCCGGGCCGGGGCGGACGAGGTGGTGCCGCCGTCCGCGCCGGGCTCCGGCGTCCGGGCGGCGGGCACCGGTGACGGCAACCGCCCCCCGGGCCGCTTCCCCCGTCCCTTCCCTCCCGGCCCCTTCACGCGAGGGCGGCCGTCCACACGCCCTGGGTCCTGTCCGCAGCGGAGAGGGCCCGCGGCCCGGGCGGAACCCGGCCCGAACGGGCGGGCGCGGCAGGGCGGTTGATCCGAACGGTCCGGAGGGCCCGGACCGTTCGGGCCGCCCCGTCCTCCCGGTCCGCCCGGCCGCCCGGAGTCGGCGGTCTCCCGGAGTCGGCGGCGATCCGCGGGAAGGCCGCGGAAAATGTTTTTTCACTGAATCGGGTGACATACCAATCCGCCTGACGGCCCGCTCCGAATACGGGATGTGAGCGACGACAGGCAGACCACGGCGGCGGCACCCGATGCCGCCGCGCCCGGCCGTACCGAGCCCGGCCGTGCCGCGCCCGGCCGGGCGCGGCACGGGCGGCGG
>NZ_JBKJFM010000360.1:0-988 GCF_046614825.1 Streptomyces nanhaiensis | reverse complement strand
AGCAGCACCCCGGCGGCCTGCTCGCTCAGCGCCCCGGCCGCCCTCCGCCGCGCGGGGCGAGGACGCGGAGCGGCTGGTGGCCCGGGTCCGGGCGGCGGGCGGCACCGTGGTGGCCACCGGCGGCTGCTTCGACCTGCTGCACGCCGGCCACGTCGGACTGCTCCAGGCGGCCCGCCGCACCGGCGACTGCCTGGTGGTCTGCCTGAACTCGGACGCCTCGGTGCGCCGCCGCAAGGGCCCGGGCCGGCCCATCAACCCGCTGGCCGACCGCGTCCGGGTGCTGCGCGCGCTGGAGTGCGTGGACGCGGTGGCGGTCTTCGACGAGGACACCCCCGAGGAACTGCTGGAGCGGCTGCGCCCGGACGTGTGGGTCAAGGGCGGCGACTACGCGCTCGCCGATCTGCCCGAGGCCGCGCTGGTGGAGGGCTGGGGCGGGCAGGCGGTGCTGCTGCCGTACCTCGACGGCCGCTCCAGCAGCCGTATCGCCGAGCGTGCCGCGGTGTCCGTGGCCCGGAACGGGACACAGTGAACAGCCCGGAACGGGACGCGGTGAGCGGCCCGGAACGGGGAGTGGCGGACAGCCGTCGGCCGGACGTCCCCGTGAACGGTTCCGCGGGTGCCCCCCACCGGCCCCGGCTGCTGGTGCTGCGCGCCCTGGGCCTGGGCGATCTGCTGGCCGGGGTGCCCGCGCTGCGGGCGCTGCGCCGGGCGTTCCCGGACCACGAGACCGTACTCGCCACCCCGGCGGAGCTGGCCCCCATCGTCCGCGCGAGCGGCGCGGTGGACACCCTGCTGCCCGCGTCGGCGCCGGGCCGCGCCGTCCCCGCGATCACCGGCTGGCACGGGCCGCCGCCGCGGATCGCCGTCGATCTGCACGGCAGGGGGCCGGAGAGCATGCGGGCGCTGGCGGCGCTGGGCCCCGGGCGTCTGCTGGCCTTCGCCGCCGGGGACGGCCCGCGGTGGTACGCCCGGGAGCACGAGCGCGACC
>NZ_JBKJFM010000035.1:0-41052 GCF_046614825.1 Streptomyces nanhaiensis | reverse complement strand
CGGGGTACGGCGGCCCGCGGGCCGAGCCGAACCTCCGCCCGCTGCTGGCGGCCGCGGGCTGGCGCCTGGCCTCCTGCGTCGACGAGGAACACCGCTGCCTGGCGCTGGCCGTACGCGCCTGAGCGCAGCACGCACGGGCCCCGGCGCACGGGGCACCACCGTGCGCCCCGCCCCGGCGGGCGCACGGGCCGCGAAAGGCGCCCCGGTGTGTCCCCGGTCTCTCGACGCCGCGCCCCTCCCGTGGCTAGGGTGCGCGGACGATGTCCGGAGAGTCCGGAGAGGAGGCCGACGTGGCAGAGGCACAGGACGAGCGCGGCGGGAGTGACGACGCGCTGTACGTGCTGACCGCGGCACTGCTCACCCCCGCGCAGTTCCCGAGCGTCCTCGGCGACGACTACCCCGAGGCGTGCGCCGCCCTGGGGCTGGAGCCGTACGCGGAGGGCCACGGCCTCGTCCTCGGCCAGGACGGGCAGGGCGCGCGCTGGACCGTCGTCACCGAGGACGTCTCCCTCGTGGCGTGCGCGATCGCCGCCTGGGACTGCGGCATGGAGTACGACCTGTCCCCGGACGAGCGGACGATCGCCGCCGTGCTGCCGGGCTGGCCGCTGGCACTGGCGGTGGCCGCGCCCGGCGTCCCGGCCCCCCACGACCCCGAGCCCGATCCGGAGCTGGACGGCGGCCTGGCCCCGCTCTCCCCGCCGGACACCTCGTCCTGGGGCCCGGCACAGCGGCGGCTGGGTGCGGACGAGATCGCGCTGCAGTGGGCGAACTGGCGCGCCCGGGTCGACGCGGACGTGACGTTCGTCGAGCCGGGCGAGAACCCCAACAGCAGGGTGCGGCGCGTGCTGGAGGAGGCCCGCGGCTACGTGCACTCCCCGCCGCCGCCCGGGAGGATCCGTTCCGCCTTCGCCACCGAGGAGGCCCGGACCCTGCGCGCGGACGGGCCCGGCTGGAGCCTGGTGGCCCGGACCGACGACATCGCGTTCGTCCTGCTGGACGACGAGCCCGGCGAGGTGCTCCCGGTGGGCCGCGGCCCGGAGCTGCCGGGGCTGCTCAAGGCCCTGGACGAGCTGGCGGTGCGGCCGGACGCGGTGGCCTGAGCCCGGGCCGGCCCGGCCGTGCGGGCCGGCGGCCCGCACCCCGGATCAGCGCCCCAGCTCCTTGCGGCTCACCCGCCGCACCCTGCGCCGCTGCGAGGGGTCGAGGGCCAGGTAGGCGACCGCCGGCACGCCGACGACCACGGCCAGCGCTATCAGAAAGCTGCCGGTCAGCGCCCACAGCAGCAGCCCCACCGCCACGCCGCCGACGGCGATCTTTCCACGGTTGGTCATCTTCCACGCCTCCTCCGGCGGCGGTGCGACCGCCGCTCACTCAGGGGAACGTGCGTACGGGCCGTCTGGTTCCGCGCCTTCCCCGCCCGTGCCGGAGGGACTCCGCCGGAGGGGGCGGAGAGCGAAGCCGGTGGCGGCCCGCGGAAGCCGCGGGCCGCCACCGGCCGCCGCCCTGGCCGTGCCGGGGTCCGGCCGGGCCGTGTCAGGGCTGTGTCAGGGCTGCCAGAGGCACCTCAGAGGTGCCTCAGAGGAGCTCAGGAGGGTCAGGCGAGGCTCTCCATCACGGGGTAGTAGCCCCCGGACTGGCCGGCCGCCTTGGGGTGGTACGAGTTGGTGATGTTGAGCCAGTCGACGCTGTGCAGCCACGAGTCGCCGGAGCAGATCTCGTGGCCGGTGAACCTGCCGCGGACGTCGCCGAAGGCGAAGCCGTGGTTGGCGACGCGCTTGGCGATGGTGTCGCTCAGGTGGTCGGCGGCGTCGTTGATGGCCGCGCGCGACCGCTCGCTCAGGCCCACCACGCAGCTGCCGTTGAGCTTGTAGAAGCGGGGGTAGTTGAGGACGACGACCCGGGCGTTGGGCGCCTTGCCGCGGATGGCGTTGTACACCGCGTCGAGCCTGCTCGGAAGGGTGTTGGAGATGTAGGCGCGGGCCTCGTTGATGCGTGCGATGCACGCGCTCTCGCCCTGCAGGACACAGGTGGTCATGGCGTCGGCGAAGCCGGCGTCGTTGCCGCCGATGGAGATGCTCACGAGGGTGGTGCCCGACGTCAGGGGGCCGAGCTGGTTGTTGATGACGTCGGTGGTCTTGGCGCCGGAGCAGGCGGTGAAGTGGAAGGAGGCGGGTGCGTTCGCGTTCTTCCACAGCACCGGGTACGCCTTGGTGCTGCGCTTGCAGGATCCGCTGGAGCTGTCGTAGCTGCCGGCTCCGACTCCGGAGGAGTAGGAGTCGCCGAGCGCGACGTAGGAGGTGGCCGCGGCTTCCTGGGCGGATGCCACGCCCGCGCCGCCGATTCCGAGTCCGACGAGGGCGGCGAGGGTGACCGCCACGGACCCGAGACGGGACAACTTCATGGAGCCTCCTGGGTGTGGAGGGGTGGGGGGGAAGAGATGTGCCTACTACGTAGTAGCAGTGCGGAACGCTTTCAGGAAGTGTTCATGCCAAAAATGATCCGACGTTCAGCCGAACAAACGGCTTGCATCGCCCCAGGTAACGGCCCGTCTCCCGACAAATGGTCAACTGTTCGGCCGGGCGGGCCTCATGAGCCCACCGGCTCGCCCCCCGGCCGGGCCGGACCCCTGGGGACACGCGCGGAGTGAACGGTTCCGCCGGAAAAGACCGGAACACCCCTTCGGGGGCGGACCTCGCGGGGCCCCGGCCCCCGGCCGGGGCCCCGCCGTTTCAGTGCTTGAGGCCGACCCCGCCGTAGAGCGCGACGCGGCGCAGTTCGCCGGGCCCGGGCACCGGTCCGTCCGGCCGCCACAGCGGGAGCTGCACCAGTCCGGGGTCGACGAGGTCCCAGCCGTCGAAGAACGACAGGACCTCGGCGTGGCTGCGCAGGCTGACCTGGGCGGTGGCGTTCCGGTAGACGTCGGTGCCCTCCTTCACCCGCTGCTCCTCGTGGAAGTCCGAGGTGCCGTGGGTCAGGACGAGGCAGCTCCCCGGGGGCAGCGCGCCGCCGAGCGCGGACACGAGTCCGGCGGGATCCTCCTCGTCCTTCACGAAGTGCAGGACGGCGACGAGGAGCAGGGCCACCGGCCGGCCGAAGTCGATCAGTTCCCGGACGGCCGGGTGCCCGATGACGGCCTCGGGCTCGCGGGCGTCGGCCAGCACGAACTCCGCGTTGCCCGCACCGGTGAGCTTGGCGTCGGCGTGGACGGAGACGATGGGGTCGTTGTCGACGTACACCACGCGGGCGTCGGGGGCCTCGGCCCGGGCCAGTTCGTGGGTGTTGGGCGAGGTGGGGATGCCGGTGCCGACGTCGATGATCTGGCGGATGCCCAGTTCCCCCACCACCGTCCGCACCGCGCGGCCGAGGAAGTCCCGGTTGGCCCGGGCGCTCGCCCGTACGTCCGGGGCCATCCTCATCAGGCGTTCGGCGGCCTCGCGGTCCACCTCGTAGTTGTCGCTCCCACCCAGGTAGTAGTCGTACATACGGGCCGGGTGCGGCCTGCTGGTGTCGATCTGCTCGGGCGTGAAGCCCTCGTGCGCCTGGTGGGTCCGGTGGGGCTGGTCGGTCATGCCGTCGCCGTCCTCGTCGTGGTCTCGTCGATCATCAACACGGGCTCTGCGCGGGGGGGTACGGGATGCGCGGGCCGCGGCTCCTGGGCGAGCAGGAAGTCGGCCTCCCCAGCCTTGACGCCCTGGATGAACCTCGCCATCGCGTTGTGGGCGTATATCAGAGCGGGTCCGTCGGGGTCGGTGGACTGGCGCAGCGCCACCCTTCCGTCGGCCAGCCGCATGGCCTCGACGCAACTGCCGCCGTTGCCGCCGCTCCACGGCTTGTGCCAGCCCTCACTCCCCAACTGCCGGGCGGGCATGCCGTTGTAGACGCGTTTCCTCATGGGGTGGTTCACAACTCCTTGCGCAGGCCGTCCAGGACGGCCTCGGTCCGTCGCACCGGCGCCGCCTGTGCGCACATCCGGTCCAGCGCCTCCTGGAACGCCGAGACGTCGTCGCGCTGGTCGAAGTAGACGGCACCCACCAGGCTCTCGCTGTAGGCGACGTCGGGCAGTTCCGGGATGGGGAACCGGAAGATGTGGAAGGGCCCGTACATGGCCGGGTGCGGCCCGGCGGCGAAGGGCATGACCTGCAGGCGCACCGTCGGCATCGAGCACGCCTCGATCAGGCGGGAGATCTGCCCGCGCATGACCTCGGGTCCGCCGATGGGCCTGCGCAGCACGGTCTCGTCCATCACCACCCACAGCAGGGGCGGTTCGTCGCGTGCGAGCAGCCGCTGGCGTTCCAGCCGCAGGGCGATGCCGCGCTCGATCTCCTCCTCGCGGGCGTGCGGCATGCCCGCGCGCAGCACGGCGCGGGCGTACTCCTCGGTCTGGAGGAGTCCGGGCACGTAGTGCGGCTCGTAGGCGCGGATGACGTGGGACTCGCTCTCCAGGCTGACGAAGGCGCTGAACCAGTCGGGCAGCACGTCGCGGTAGCGGTGCCACCAGCCGGGCCGGTTGGCCTCGCGGGCGAGGGAGAGGAAGCTGTCGATCTCCGACTGCTCGGTGACGCCGTAGGTGCGCAGCAGTTTCTCGACGTAGGGGATCTTCAGGCCGACCTCGGCCCGCTCCATCCGGCGGATCGTGGCGTGCGTGACGTCGAGCGCCTCGGCGGCCCGCTCGTAGGTCAGCCCCGCCCGTCGCCGCAGGTCGCCCAGCCGTCTGCCGAGCACCACCCGCAGGACCGTGGGGGCGCCGCCCGCCCTGGTGTCAGCCACAGCACCCCTCCGCACTCCAACCGTCTTGCCGGCAGCGGCAGTTTGTCATGCCGTCTGATCACCCCGACAGGGTGGCATGTACGTTTCTGCAAACAACAGATTGATCCTTGCCAGATGTTGTCCGCACCCCTCACACTGAGGGCGTGGCTTACTTTTCCGATGTTCGCCCGCTGGAGCGCACCGGAGGGTCCGCCGAGAGGCCCCTGCGGGACGTGTTCCGTCTCCCGGCCATCGGCGCCTCCGTGGCCGAGGCCCGCAGAAGGGTCCTCGCCCGGCTGACCGAGTGGGACATCGGAACGGTGATCCGCGACGACGCGCAACTGGTCGTCTCCGAACTCTTCACCAACGCCGTGCGGCACACCGACAGCGAGAGGGTCGACTGCGAACTGCGCGTCACGGGCGTGCGGCTCCGGCTGGCGGTCACCGACCAGGGGTCCGGCAGCGCCCGGTACGCCGGGGGCGCGGCGCAGGCCCCCGCGGACACCCGCGGCGAGGGGGAGAACGGGCGCGGGCTGCTGCTGGTCAGCGCCCTGGCCGAGGCCTGGGGGATACGGCCGGGCGCCGGCGGCAGGGGCCACATGGTCTGGGCGGAACTGGGCTTCGGCCACTCCGCCCCGTGACGCGGGACCGCCCGGCCTTGGCGGGGGAGGCCGGGCGGTCCCGTCCCGAACACGGCGCCGCGGCAGGGGAAAACGCGTCGCGGCCCATGTGCGGCCGCGGTCAGACTGCCCCCATGGCCACCGTCTCCAGCGACGAACTCATCGCCTCCGCCGAGGCGGTGCTCCATCCGCGCCCCGTGGGCGGCCGCCTCTTCGGCAACGTCGCCTCGACCCTGGTCACCGAGGCGGGCAACCTCCACTCGGGCGTGTGCATCGACACCGGCTCGGGGACGGGCTTCTGCGCCGAGCACGCGGCCGTCGCCGCCATGGTCACGGCGCGCGAGTACCGGATCGCCGGGATCGTCGCCGTGTGGCGGGACGACGGAGGCGCGCTGCATGTGGTGCCGCCGTGCGGACGGTGCCGGGAGTTCATACGGCAGATCGATCCGGGCAACCTCGACACCGAGGTGGTTCTGGGGCGGCGGCACTCGCTCCGGCTGCGGGAGTTGCTGCCGTACCACCGGTGGCCGAGCAGGCCCGGCTGACCCCGCGCGTACGCCTCCGGGGCCGCCGGGGGCCACAGCAGACGGCCACGGGCCGCCGCAGGTGTACGGTAAGCGCTTGCCAGACCGCGCCCGTCCCGCCTCCCCGTTCTGGAGCCGCAAGTGAGCACGGACCACCGCCCCGCCCGCCCCGGCAGTCCGGCCCCCGGCGAGCCGCGCCTGTGGTACCCCCGCCCCGCCGCCGAATGGCTCCAGGCCCTGCCGGTGGGCAACGGCCGCCTGGGAGCGATGGTGTTCGGCGGTACGGACGGTGAGCGGCTCCAGCTCAACGAGGACACCCTGTGGGCCGGCGGCCCGCACGACTACGACAATCCCCGGGCCCCCGCCTCCCTCCCCGAGGTCCGCCGGCTGGTGTTCGAGGGGCGGTGGGACGAGGCCCGGGCCCTGGTGGACTCCGACCTGATGGGCGTCCCCGTCGAGCAGCTCCAGTACCAGACCGTCGGAGACCTGCGCCTGTCCTTCCCGGAGGCCGGCGAGACCACCGGCTACCGGCGCGAACTCGACCTCGCCACCGCCGTCGCCTCGGTGGAGTACGCGCGCGGCGGGGTGCGCCACCGCCGCGAGGTGTTCGCGAGCGCGCCGGACCAGGTGATCGTGGTCCGGCTGACCGCCGACGCCCCCGGCGCGATCTCCTTCACCGCGCGCCTGGACAGCCCGCTGCGCTCCGCCTCCTCCTCCCCCGCCCCGCACACCGTCGCCCTGGACGGCTCCGGCGACGACGCCCGGGGCATCGCGGGCGTGCTGCGCTTCCGCTGCCTGGTCCGGGCGGTCGCCGAGGGGGGCGCCGTGCGCTCGGTGGGCGGGGAACTGCACGTCGAGGGGGCGACCGCCGTCACCCTGCTGGTCTCGGCCGCCACCAACCACCGCGACTGGCGCGGCGTGGAGGAGGACCCCGGTGCGGCGGCCGCCCGCGCCGCCGCACCGGTGGAGGCGGCTGCCGCCCGGCCCTGCGCCGAGCTGCGCGCCCGCCACGTCCGCGACCACGCCGCGCTGTTCGACCGCGTACGGCTGGAGCTGCCGGTCACGCCCGCCGCCGCGCTGCCGACCGACGAGCGGGTGGCGCGCTTCGCGCGCGGCGAGGACCCGCATCTGGTGGCGCTGTACTTCGCCTACGGCCGCTATCTGCTCATCGCCTGCTCACGCCCCGGCACCCAGCCCGCGAACCTCCAAGGGCTGTGGAACGACCTGACCGACCCGCCGTGGGGCGGCAAGTACACCATCAACATCAACACCGAGATGAACTACTGGCCGGCCGCCCCCGCCAACCTCCTGGAGTGCTGGGAGCCGCTGTTCGGCCTGCTGGACGACCTGGCGGTCGCCGGCGCCCGCACCGCCCGGGCCATGTACGGGGCACGCGGCTGGGTCGCCCACCACAACACCGACCTGTGGCGCGGCACCGCGCCGGTGGACGGGGCGTTCTGGGGGATGTGGCCCACCGGCGGCGCCTGGCTGGCGCTGTCGGTCTGGGAGCACCACCGCTTCACCGGGGACGAGGCGAGGCTGCGGGAGCGCTATCCGGTCCTGGCCGGCGCGGCGCGTTTCTTCCTGGACTTCCTGGTCGAGGACCCCGGGACGGGGGAGCTGGTCACCTGTCCGTCGATCTCCCCCGAGAACGCCCACCATCCCGGCCCCGGCGGCTCGTTGTGCGCGGGCCCGGCCATGGACAACCAGATCCTGGGCGATCTGTTCGAGGCCACCGCCGCGAGCGCCGAACTGCTGGGCGTGGACGAGGAGCTGGCGAAGGAGGCGCGGGCGGCGCGCGAGCGGCTGGCCCCGATGCGGATCGGGGAGCTGGGGCAGCTCCAGGAGTGGCGCGAGGACTGGGACGCGATCGCGCCCGAGCGCGGCCACCGGCACGTCTCGCACCTGTACGGGCTGCACCCGGGCGGCCGGATCACCCGGCGCGGCACCCCCGAGCTGTTCGAGGCGGCGCGCACCACGCTGGAGCTGCGGGGCGACGCGGGCACGGGCTGGTCGCTCGGCTGGAAGATCAACTTCTGGGCGCGGCTGGAGGACGGCGCGCGCTCCCACAAACTGCTGACCGACCAGCTCACCCCCGAGCGCACCGCCCCGAACCTCTTCGATCTGCACCCGCCCTTCCAGATCGACGGCAACTTCGGTGCCACCGCGGGGATCTGCGAGTGGCTGGTGCAGAGCCACACCGGCGAGATCCACCTGCTGCCCGCCCTGCCGCCCGCCCTGCCCGAGGGCTCGGTGCGGGGGCTGCTGGCGCGCGGCGGTTTCGAGGTGGGTCTCACCTGGCGCGGCGGCGCGCTGGCCGGAGCGGAGCTGCTCTCCCGCGCCGGGCGCCGGGCGCGGGTGCGCACGGCCGGCGAGGTCTCGGTGTCCTGCGACGGGCGGACGGTGCAGAGCGTACGGCCGGAGGGCGGGGTCGTGGAGTTCGAGACGGCGACCGGGCGCCTCTACCGGCTGTCCCCGGCCTGAACCCGCCTCCGCGGCGGGCCGGCCCGCCGCGGAGGCGGGAACTTTCCGGGAGGCGTCGTCCGTTCCCAGTCACCAGGAGGTGCGTTGTGGGCACTGGAGACGCACGACGGGGAGAGGGCGACGGCACCGGGAGAGACCCCTGGGACGACGTCGTGCTCGACGAGGACTTCATACGCGGCGCCGATGTGAGCGAGCCCGCCGCGCGTACGCGCATGCTGCGGGCCCGCTGGCGGGACAACCCGCCCGAGCCGCAGCCGTGGCGGGCGGACGAGCCCCCGGCGGGGTGGTTCTGGAGCAGGGGCCGCCGCAAGGGGCGCCGGTGGCGCCGCCGCCGCAAGGACGGCTGACACCGCCGGCCGCGCCCCTCGTGGCGGCGGGCCGTGCGGAGGCGCGGGCCGCCACCCGCACCCCCGCACGGGGCCCCACCGGCTGCCGGCCGGGCCGGCCGTCTCAGCCGCGGACGCCCAGCAGGTGCTCCAGCGCCAGCTGGTCCAGCCGCTCGAAGGCCATGCCGCGGCCGGCCGCGGCCTCCACGTCGAACTCCTCGAAGGCGGCGGTGTCGGCCAGCAGGTCGGCGGCGGTCTCGCCCTCGTTCAGGGTCGGCCGCGCCAGCTCGTCCAGGCGCGAGGCCCGCAGCGCCTCCTGCACCTCGGGGTCGGCGCGGAAGGCGGCGGCCTTCTCCTTGAGGATCAGGTAGTTGCGCATGCAGCCGGCCGCCGACGCCCACACGCCGTCGAAGTCCTCCGTCCGCGGCGGCTTGAAGTCGAAGTGCCGCGGGCCCTCGTAACCTGCCGACTCCAGCAGGTCCACCAGCCAGAACGCCTGGCGCAGGTCGCCGGCGCCGAAGCGGAAGTCCTGGTCGTACTTGATGCCGGACTGGCCGTTGAGGTCGATGTGGAAGAGCTTGCCGTGCCACAGCGCCTGGGCGATGCCGTGCGGGAAGTTCAGTCCGGCCATCTGCTCGTGGCCGACCTCGGGGTTGAGGCCGACGCGGTCGGCGTGCTCCAGCTCGTTGATGAACGCCAGCGCGTGGCCGACGGTCGGCAGCAGGATGTCGCCGCGCGGCTCGTTGGGCTTGGGCTCGATGGCGAAGCGCAGGTCGTAGCCCTGGGAGACGACGTAGTCGCCCAGGACGTCGAAGGCCTCCTTGAGGCGGTCCAGCGCCACCCGCACGTCCTTGGCGCCGCCCGACTCCGCGCCCTCGCGGCCGCCCCAGGCGACGTAGGTGGTGGCGCCCAGTTCGGCGGCCAGGTCGATGTTGCGCATGGTCTTGCGCAGCGCGTAGCGGCGCACGTCCCGGTCGTTGGCGGTGAAGGCGCCGTCCTTGAACACCGGGTGCTTGAAGAGGTTGGTGGTGGCCATCGGCACCTTCATGCCGGTGGCGTCCAGCGCCTCGCGGAAGCGCTTGACGATGCCCTCGCGCTCGGTGTCGGAGGAGCCGAAGGGGATCAGGTCGTCGTCGTGGAAGGTGACGCCGTGGGCTCCCAGCTCGGAGAGCTTGTGCACGGTCTCGACCGGGTCCAGGGCCGGTCGGGTGGCGTCGCCGAAGGGGTCGCCACCCTGCCAGCCCACGGTCCACAGACCGAAGGTGAACTTGTGCTCGGGTGCCGGCTCGTAACTCATGTCATGCCTCTCGGGTATTTCGTCAGGGCCGTTGACAAATTAGTATGCGCCCAGAAGCCCCAGAGAGGAAGAGGCGACATGGCCGCACCCGAAGGTCCGCTCGTTGTCGGTGTGGACAGCTCGACGCAGTCCACCAAAGCGCTGGTCGTCGACGCCGCCACCGGCGAGGTGGTCGCACGCGGCCAGGCGCCCCACACCGTCTCGCCCGGCCACGAGAGCGATCCGGAGCAGTGGTGGCAGGCGATGCGGCAGGCGCTGGAGCAGTGCGGGCCGGCCGTCCACCGGGCCGCCGCGGTCTCGGTCGGCGGCCAGCAGCACGGGCTGGTGACGCTGGACGGCCGGGGCCGCCCGGTCCGTCCCGCCCTGCTGTGGAACGACGTCCGCTCGGCCCCGCAGCGCGACCGCCTGGTGGCCGAGCTGGGCGGGCCGGAGGTCTGGGCCGAGCGCTTCGGCAGCGTCCCGGCGGCCTCCTTCACCGTCACCAAGTGGCAGTGGCTGCGCGAGAACGAGCCCGATGCGGCCGCCGCCGTCAAGGCCGTGCGGCTGCCGCACGACTACCTCACCGAGCGTCTGACCGGCCAGGGCACCACCGACCGGGGCGACGCCTCGGGCACCGGCTGGTGGTCGACGGCCGACCAGTCCTACGACGAGGAGATCCTGGGGAAGGTCGGCCTCTCCCCCGACCTGCTGCCCCGCGTGCTGGGCCACGGCGAGGCGGCGGGCACGGTACGGCCGCAGGACGGGCTGCCGCTGCCCCAGGGCACGCTGGTGGCCACCGGCACCGGCGACAACATGGCCGCCGCCCTCGGCCTCGGCCTGCGACCGGGCCGGCCGGTGCTGAGCCTGGGCACCTCCGGCACCGTCTACGCCGTCTCCACGCGCCGCCCCGCCGACCCCACCGGCACCGTCGCCGGCTTCGCCGACGCCCGTACCGACTGGCTGCCGCTGGCCTGCACCCTCAACTGCACCCTGGCCGTGGACCGCGTCGCGGCCCTGTTCGGCCTGGACCGCGAGGCCGTCGAGCCGGGCGGGGGCGTGACCGTCCTGCCGTTCCTGGACGGCGAGCGCACCCCCAACCTCCCCTACGCTTCCGGCACCCTGACCGGCCTGCGGCACGACACGGGCGCGGGCCAGATCCTCCAGGCCACCTACGACGGCGCGGTCTACGCGCTGCTGGCCGCCCTGGACCTGGTCCTGGACGACGACGCCGAGCCGGACGCCCCGATCCTGCTGATCGGCGGCGGCGCGAAGGGCACGGCATGGCGCGAGACGGTGCGGCGCCTGTCGGGACGGCCGGTGGTCGTGCCGCGCGCGCAGGAGCTGGTCGCGCTCGGCGCCGCGGCGCAGGCCGCCGCCCTGGTGCTGGGCGAGGACGCGGCGGCGGTCGCCCGCCGCTGGTCCACCGCCGAGGGCCCCTCCTACGAGGCGGTGGAGCGCGACGAGGAGGCGCTGACCCGCCTGGCGGCCACCCTGAGCGACGCCGATACGCTGCTGCGGCGGCACTGACCGGCGATACCGTCGCGCAGCCCGCCCGGCGCGGCCCCGCCGCGCAGCCCCGTGCCGCGGCACCACCGTCCGCGGCTCCGTCCGCACAGCCCTTGAGGAGTACGCCACCGATGGCAGCACCCGCGCCCAACACCCAGCAGGAGATGCGGCGGCGGAATCTGGCGCGCGTGCTGCACGCGGTGGCCGACGGCGGCCCCCGGTCACGGGCCGCCGTCGCGGCGCGGATCGGGCTCACCCGTACCGCCGTCTCCACGCTCGTGGACGAACTCCTGGGCGCCGGGCTGCTGGTGGAGCTGGGGCCGGGCCGCTCCGGCGCGGTCGGGCGGCCGGGCACCGCACTGGCGCTCAGCGACCGCGGCCCCTGCGGGATCGGTGCCGAGATAGGCGTCGACCACCTCGCCGTGTGCGCCGTCGACCTGCGCGGCGAGGTCCGCGCCCGCACGGCGATGGACGCGGCCAACCGCGACAGCGACCCCGGCCCGGTGCTGGAACAGCTGGCCCGTCTGGTCGGGGAGGTCGCGGACGAGGCACGCGGGCTGGGGCTGCGCCCGGCCGGGCTGGCCGTGGCCGTGCCCGGCCTGGTCGCCCGCGGCACCACCACCGTCGTCCAGGCCCCCAACCTCGGCTGGACGGACCTGGACCTCGCCCCCCACCTGGCCCGGACCGGGGTGCTCGGCAGCGGCAGCGGCACCGGTACGGCCGTGTGCTCCATCGACAACGAGGCCAACCTCGGCGCCCTGGCCGAACTGTGGCTGGGCGGCCACACCCCGCCGTCCGGCGACTTCGTGCACGTCTCGGCCGAGATCGGCATCGGCGCCGCGATCGTGGTGGACGGGGAACTCCTGCGCGGCACCCGCGGGTTCGCAGGCGAACTGGGCCATGTGCCGGTGCGCCCGGAGGGCCGCCCGTGCGCCTGCGGCGGCATCGGCTGCCTGGAGCAGTACGCGGGCGAGGAGGCCGTCCTGCGGGCCGCCGGACTCGACCCGCGCGCCACCGCCGCCGAGCACCCCGGTCCCGGCGCCCGCATCGACCTGCTCGCCACCCGCGCCAAGGAGGGCGACAGCGCTGTGCTGGATGCGCTGGCCGAGGCCGGGAGCGCGCTGGGCACCGCCCTGACCGGTGCGGTCAATCTGCTCGACCCGCAGACCGTGGTCCTCGGCGGCGCCCTCGCCCGGCTGGCGCCCTGGCTGCTGCCCTCCCTGGAACACGAGCTGGGCCGCCGCCTGGCCGGCCCCCCGCCGGTGTCGGTCTCCAGCCTCGGCGCGGACGGCCCGCTGCTGGGCGCGGCCCACTCCGTCGTCCGCGCGGTCCTGGACGACCCGCTGGCCCACCGCGCCTGAACCGGCCCGGCCAGGACGGGGTGATCGTCCGGGGAACGGAGGCGGGCGACCGAGATCACACCGGGGCCCCCGGGCTGCGCACGGCCGGATGGGTAGGCACCCTGGAGACCGACCGCACGGCCGTGACCAGACGAGGAGCCCCGGGTGCCCGCACTCTTCCCCAGGCTGTACCAGGCGCCGGACAAGCCCGCGCTGCGCTTCGGCGACCAGGTGATCGACTACGGCCGGCTGGCCGGGGCCGCGCACGCGCTCGCCCTGGAGATCGCCGATGCCGGCCGGGTCGCGGTGTGGGCCACCCCCTCGCCGCACACCTGCGTCGGCGTCCTGGCCGCCCTGCTGGCCGCGGTCCCCGCCGTACCCGTCAACCCGCGCATCGGCGAGGAGGAGCTGGCCCACATCCTCGCCGACAGCACGCCCACCCGGGTGCTGGCCGCTCCCGGCGACGAGCTGCCCCCGGCGCTGGACGCGCTCCCGCGCACCGACGTCGTACTGGAGCCCGGGGCCGATCCCAGCCCCGACGGCACCACAGCCGCGCCCGACGAGAACGGCCCGGCGCTGATCGTCTACACCTCCGGCACCACCGGGCCGCCCAAGGGCGTGGTGGTGCCGCGCCGCGCGATCGCGAGCACACTGGACGACCTGGCCGACGTCTGGCGGTGGACGGGCGACGACGTCCTGGTGCACGCGCTGCCGCTGTTCCATGTGCACGGGCTGGTCCTGGGCGTGCTGGGCCCGCTGCGGCGCGGCGGCACGCTGCGCCGTCTGGGCCGGTTCTCGCCCGAGGCCGTCGCGGCGGCGCTGGAGGAGGGCGGCACCATGGTGTTCGGGGTGCCGACGATGTACCACCGGCTGGCCGAGGCCCTGGAGGCGGGCGGCGAGGGGGGCGGCGAGGACGGCGGCCGGCTGGCCGCGGCCCTGCGGGGGGCCCGGCTGCTGGTGTCCGGCTCGGCCGCGCTGCCCCTGCACGACCACGAGCGGATCACCGCCGCGACCGGGCAGCGCGTCGTCGAGCGCTACGGGATGACCGAGACGCTGATGATCACCAGTGTGCGGGCGGACGGCGAGCGCCGCGCCGGCACCGTGGGCGTACCCCTGCCCAGCGTGGACGTACGGCTGGTGGACGACGAGGGACGGCGCATCGAGGGCGGCGACGGCGAGACCGTCGGCGAGGTCCAGGTGCGCGGGCCCAACCTGTTCACCGAGTACCTGCACCGGCCGGACGCCACCGCGCAGGCCTTCGCGGGCGGCTGGTTCCGCACCGGCGACATGGCCACCCGGGACGCCGACGGCTTCTACCGGATCGTGGGTCGCAGGGCGACGGACCTGATCAAGAGCGGCGGTTACCGGATCGGCGCCGGGGAGATCGAGAACTGCCTGCTGGGCCACCCCGGCGTCGCCGAGGCGGCGGTCGTCGGCGAGCCCGACCCCGATCTGGGCGAGCGGATCGTGGCCTGGGTGGTGCCGGCCGGTGGACGGCCGCCCACCGAGCAGGAGCTGATCGACCATGTGGCGCGGCGGCTCACCCCGCACAAGCGGCCCCGGGCCGTGCGGTTCACCGGCGCCCTGCCCCGCAACGACATGGGCAAGGTCATGAAGCGGGAGCTGGGCCGTGGCTGAGCGGCCGGCCGGCGCAGGGCCCGAGGGGCCGGGCGGGCGGCTGCCTGCCCGTGCGGTGATCGACGCGGTGGCCGACGGCTTCGCGGAACTGCCCGGGGCCGGCGACGGGGGCGTAGGCGCCGGCGCCTACGGGGACGGGCCGATCGCGTGGGAGGGCTACGGCCGGGCGCTGGCCCGCGCGCACGAGCGCACCGGCGAGCACGAGTCGGTGGTGTGCGGCACCGGCACGGTCGGCGGCGTCCCCGCGGTCCTGATCGCCTTCGAGTTCGCCTTCCTCGGCGGCTCGCTCGGGCAGCGCACCGGCGACCGGATCGAGGCCGCCCACCGGTACGCCCGCCAGGCGCGGCTGCCGGTGGTCTCGCTGACGGCGACCGGCGGCAGCCGTATGCAGGAGGGCATGCGGGCCCTGGTCCAACTCCAGCGCGTGGCACGGCAGTCGGCGCTTACCCGGGCGGCGGGCCTGCCGCAGGTCGCCGTCGTGCGGGACCCGACGACCGGGGGCGGCTGGGCGACGCTGGGCGCGGGTTCCGACGTGGTGCTGGCCCTGCCGGGGGCCCAGGTCGCCTTCGCCGGCTCCCGGGTGCGCCCGCCGGACGCCGACCCGGCCGCGTACGGCGCCGAGGAGAAGCTGGCGGCCGGGCAGGTCGACAGGGTCGTGGCGCCGGACGAGCTGCCCGGTGTCCTGGGCCGCTGGCTGTCCCTGCTCTCCTCCCCCGACGGCGCCCCCGGCACCGCAGGCACCCCCGCCGAGCCGCCGCGCGCCCTGGGCGACGCGGGCGGCACGGGCACGCCGGGCCTGCCGGAGACGGGCTGGGAGGCGGTGGAGCGGGCCCGCTCCCCGCACAGGCCCCGCGCCGAGGCCTATCTGGACGCCTACTTCGAGATCCGCGAGGAGATGTCCGGCGACCGCTGCGGCGGCACCGACCCGGGGATGCGCTGCGGTTTCGGACGCAGGGGCGGCCGCACCATCGCCTACGCCGCCCAGTGCGGCACGGCGACCCTGCCCGCGGGCTTCCGCACCGCCACCCGGCTGATCCGGCTGGCCGACCGGCTGGGCATACCGGTGCTCACCCTGGTGGACACCCCGGGCGCGGCCAACGACGAGGCGGCCGAGCGCTCCGGCGCGGGCGCGGCCATCGCGGACCTCTTCGCGGCGGTGGCCGAGGCCCGGGTCCCGGTGACGACCCTGGTGGTCGGCGAGGGCGGCTCGGGCGGGGCCCTGGCGCTGGCGGCGCCGGAGAACACCTGGGTCACGCCGGACTGCTACTTCTCCGTCATAGCCCCTGAGTCGGCCGCGGCCATCCTCAAGCGCGGCCCGGAGCACGTCCGCGAGACGGCCGGCGAACTACGGCTGCGCCCGCAGGACCTGGTGGATCTGGGCGTGGCGCGCGGCATCGTGCGAACGTAGCGCCGGCACGCCGAGGTGGGCGGCGTCGCGCCCCGCGGCCGGGGCCCCGCCCCGGGCGAGCGGGGCACGGCCGCCGGCCCCGCCGTCCCCGGGCGCGGCGGGCGCCCGTGCCCCGCTCACCGGCCCGCGGGGCCCGTCAGGCCCGCCGAGCGGGCCAGCCGGCGGTAGGAGTCCAGGCGCAGCCCGTGGTCGTGGGTGCCCAGGGTGAGCAGCAGTTCGTCGGCGCCGCTGCGCCGGGCCAGTCCGGCGAGCGCTTCGGCCGCCTGCTGCCCGGTCCCGCCGATCCGCGAGTCGCGGGCCTCGGCGAACAGGGCGCGCTCGCGCTCGCTCATCTCCCTCCCCAGGACCTTCTGCGCCGGCTCCAGCGGCGGGAAGACGCCCCGGGTGCGGGAGACGACCGTCGCCCATGCCTCCGGCGCGTGCAGCGCCTCCGCCTCGGCGGCGGTGGCGCCCGCCGCCGCGCTCACCGAGACGACCACGTACGGCCTGCGGTACGGCTCCGGGGCCGCGGCGGAGGGCCGGAAGGCCGCGCGGTAGCCGTCGATCGCGCGCAGCATCCGCTCCTCGCCTCGTGCCGGGGCGATCACCAGCGGCAGCCCCCGCTCGGCCGCCGCCCGCGCCCCCGAGCCCGTGGCCAGCACGAACACCGGCATCCTCAGCCCCCGGGACGGCACGGCCCGCACCCCTTGCGCGCCGTCGCCGGTGAACCAGCCGAGCAGTTCGCCGAGGTCCTCGCCGAACCGGTCGGCGGCCTCCTTCTCAGCCCCCAGCGCCCGCCGCACCGCGCCGGTGAAGCCGACCGAGCGGCCCAGCCCCGCATCGATCCGCCCCGGGAAGAGCGACTCCAGCACCCCGAACTGCTCGGCGACCACCAGCGGCCGGTGGTTGGGCAGCATCACCCCGCCCGTCCCGACCCGGATGGCTGTGGTGGCCGAGGCGACGGCGGCGGCGAGCACGGTCGGCGCGGACCCGGCCACACCGGGGACCCCGTGGTGCTCGGCCACCCAGAAGCGGTGGTAGCCCAGCGCCTCGATCTCCCGGGCGAAGCGCACGGTGGCGCGCAGGGCCTCGTCCGCGCCCTCCCCCTCCCTGGTCAGGGACCTGTCCAGGACCGACAGCCGGACGGTGCGCAGCGCGTCGTTGACCATGCACCTTCCAACAACCGCGGCCGTGCGGGATTCCCGCGCCCTGCCGGGCAACCCCGCCCGGGGGTTTGGGCGTCCTGTGCTGGAGGAGCGAACGACGCGGGCAGGAAACAGGGAACGGGGAGCCGCCGGTGGGTGTCACGCTGGGCGAGGAGATCATGCTGCTGTCGCTGGACGACGTCTCCGGTGCGACGAGGGACTGGTCGTCCACGGGCTGGGGCGTGGCGGGCGGCATCCTGCTGGACCTGGTCCTGGCGGGACGGGTGGCCGTCCGGGACGGACGGCTGGAGGTCGCCGACCGCACCCCGACCGGCGTCCCCCCGCTCGACGGGCGCCTGGAGCGGATCGCCGGCTGGGCCGGGGGCGGGAGCCGGAAGAAGGCGTCCGACTGGCTGGCGAAGGACCAGGCGAAGTCCGTCCGGGCGGCGGTGGAGAGTCTCTGCGGACGCGGTCTGGTGGCCGAGGAGCGGGTCCGCGTCCTGGGCCTGTTCCCCGTGCGGCGCTATCCGGAGGCGGACGGTTCGGTGGAGCGGGAGGTGCGCGGGCGGCTGGAGTCCGTGGTCGTCGGCGGCGCGGACCCCGACGAACGCACCGCCGGCCTGGTGGCCCTGCTGCACGCGGCGGGGCTGTACCGGCAGGCGTTCCCCGGCCTGCCCCGCAGGCAGGTCGAGCCGCGTATGGCCGGGATCGCCGAGGGCAACCGGGTGGGCGACAGCGTCCGCCGGGCGATCCGCGACGTGCAGGCCGCGGTCGCGGTGGCCACGACGGTCACCGTGGTCACGGCTGCGTCCTGAGCCGGGGGCCGGGCACCCCACGCCCTTCCCGGTGCGGCGCCGGGTGCGCCAACGGTCACGGCCTCCTCGGCGCGGCCGTCCGCCTGCCCCGCCCTGTGGTGCGCAGCCCCCGCAGGCTGGCCGCGCGGACGGACGCGGTGATGCGGTTCAGCCGCTCGGACTCCAGTGACCAGGTCTGCCAGTGGAGTGCGACGTCCCGGTGGGCGTGCTCCTCGAGCAGGACCAGCGTCCCGTCGGCGAGTTCCGTCCCCAGCTGGCTCTCCGGGATCATGCCCCACCCCAGGCCGGCTCTCAGGGCCGCGAGGAACCCTTCGGACGACGGGATGGTGTGCGTGGGCGGGAGCCGGTCGACGCCTCGGGAGCGGAGTACCTGGCGCTGCAGGTCGTCCTTGGCGTTGAACTCCAGCATGGGCATGCCCGGCCAGTCGACACCGGCTCCGGTGGCGAAGCGCCGGTGCAGCGCGGGGGCTGCCACCGGTACGTAGCGCATGAAGCCCAGCCGCTCGACCCGGCATCCGTTGACCGGTGCGGGATCGGCGGTGACGGCCGCGATGACGTCCCCCTGGCGCAGGAGCCGGCTGCTGTGGTCCTGGTCCTCCACGTGCAGGTCCAGTGTGGTGTCCGTCCAGCCGGCGGCGTCGTGGAGGACGGGCACGAACCAGGTGATCAGGGAGTCGGCGTTGACGGCCACCGGTGTCACAGTCCGGGAGGAGACCCCGTTGCCCAGAGCCTTCCGGGTCTCGGCCTCCAGGACCTGCACCTGACGGGCCATGCGCAGCAGCACCGCCCCGGCCTCGGTGGGGGCGCAGGGCACGCCCCGGCGCACCACCACCTGCCCCACGGAGTTCTCCAGGGCCTTGATGCGCTGGCTGACGGCCGAGGGGCTGATCCTGAGCAGGTCCGCGGCGGCCTCGAAGGTGCCCTCGTCGATGATCGCGGCCAGGGCGCGCAGGTGCTCGAAGTTCATGAAGCAAACCTAATGCATCCGTCATTTCCTTCATTTGTCTGCAGGTGGCGGGCTGGCTACCGTCAGGGCCATGTGGGGTACATGGGGTGCCGGGCTGGCGGCCGGCCTGGCTCTGATCATCGCCATCGGCGCGCAGAACGCGTTCGTGCTGCGGCAGGGCATCCGCCGGGAGCACGTGGGGGCGGTGGTGCTGCTGTGCACGGCCGGCGATGTCGTGCTGATCCTCGGCGGCACCGCCGGGATCGGGGCACTGGTGTCGCGGTTCCCCGGCGCCCTGGAAGTACTGCGGTGGGCGGGAGCCGCCTACCTGGCGTGGTGGGCGGTGCGCTCCTTCGTCTCCGCGGTGAGACCCGCCTCCCTGAAGGCCGGGACCGCCCGTTCGCGGAGATCGGTGATCACCACCACCCTGGCCCTGACCTTCCTGAACCCCCATGTCTACCTCGACACCTTGGTGCTGCTGGGCAGCCTCGCCAACCAGCAGGGCCCCGACGCCCGGTGGGTGTTCGCCACCGGGGCGGTGGCGGGCAGCGTGGTGTGGTTCTCCTCCCTCGGCTACGGCGCCCGGATGCTGTCGGGCGTGCTCGACAGCCCGCGCACCTGGCGGGTGCTGGACCTGGTGATCGGCTTCGTGATGCTCGCCCTGGCGGTCGGCCTGGTCCTGGGATGACGCCTTCGCGGCACGCGGCCGCGGCTCCCGGCGGGCAGCCCGGCCCACGGCGCGTCACCGCGGCAGGAGGGCCCTGAACTCCACCGTCGTGTCGCACCAGCGCTCCAGCAGCACCCGGTCGTGGCCGACCGCGAGCAGCGCCGTGCCGTGTTCGCGGCGGTGCTCCTCCACGGCGGCGACGAGGGCGGCGGTGGTGGAGGCGTCGAGCATCGCGGTCATCTCGTCGCAGACCAGCAGACGGGGGCGCAGGACGAGCGCGCGGGCCAGGCAGGCGCGCTGGAGCTGGCCGTCGCTGACCTCGTGGGGGCGGCGGGCGAGCAGATCGCCGCCGAGGCCGACGGAGGCGGCCAGTGCGGGCAGGCGTACGCGGACCTCGGCCCGGCGGCCGGTGGCGCGCAGGGGTTCGGCGATCAGGTCGGCCAGGGTCAGGCGGGGATCGGCGGCGAGGCGGGGCTGCTGGAAGACGACGCCGACGGTCGTGCGCAGCTCGCGCGGGGCGCGGTGGCGGAAGCCGTGCGCCGGCCGCCCGGCCAGCCGTACGGTGCCCGCCCGCGGCCGGTGCAGCAGGGCGGCGACGCGGGCGAGGGTGGACTTGCCGCAGCCGCTGGGGCCGAGCAGTCCGACGGCCTCGCCGTCGCCCACGGTCAGGGACACCTCGCGCAGTACGGGGGCGCGGCGGTCGTATCCGGCGGTGATGCCGCGCAGTTCCAGCGCGGGCCCGGGCGTCGGTCCGGGTGTCGGCTCATGCGTCGCTTCAGGCATCGGCGGTCTCCGGGGCGTGGGAGTGCGCGTGGTGGCAGGCCACCGCTCCGGCGCGTGCGCCGGTCAGGGCGGGCACGGCGGCGCAGGCGTCGGTGGCGCGGTCGCAGCGCGGGGCGAAGGCGCAGCCGCCGGGCAGTGCGTCCAGTTCGGGCGGCATGCCGGGGATGGGGGTGAAGGACCGATCGGGCAGGGCTTCCAACAGGCCGCGGGCGTACGGGTGCCGGGGTCCGGGTGTGCCGAAGAAGCCGGCGGCGCCGGTGAGTTCGACGACGCGTCCGGCGTACATCACCGCGACCCGGTCGGCGACGCGCTCGGCGGCGGCCAGGTCGTGGGTGATGAGCAGCAGGCCGTGGCCGGCGTCCACCTGGCGGCGCAGTTCGTCCACGGTGCGGTCCACCAGGTCGCGGTCCAGGCCGGTGGTCGGTTCGTCGGCGATCAGCAGCGGGGCCCCGCCGACGAGGGCGAGGGCGGTCGCGGCGCGCTGGGCGAGGCCGCCGGAGAGCTGGTGCGGGTACCGGTCGAGGTGGTCGGCGGGGAACGCGGCGCGTTCGGCGGCGGCCTCGGCGGCCCCGCGCAGCCCGGGCCCGCGTACAGCGGTCAGCTCCCGCACCGTCTCCTCCAGCTGGGAGCGGACGGTGCGCACCGGGGTGAGGTGCGAGGCGGGGCTCTGCGGCACCAGGGCGATACGGCGGCCCCGCACACGGCGGGCCAGCACCGCCTCCCCGGCGGTGAGCAGGTCCAGGCCGTCCAGCCGGGCCGCGCCGCCCACCCGGGCGTTGCCGGGCAGCAGCCCCAGCAGCGCGGAGGCCAGCACCGACTTGCCGCAGCCGCTCTCCCCCACCAGGGCCAGGCACTCGCCGGGGGCGAGGTCGAAGGACACGTCCGTCACGGCGGCGACGGTGCGCCCGCCGCGCAGCGGGAAGTGCACGGACAACTCTCGTACGGACAGCTCCCGTACGGGCAGCCGGGCCGTCACAGTGCCAGCTCCGATCGGACGCGCGGGTTGATCCGCTCGCGCCAGGCGCCGACGAGTCCGGCGATGGCGAGGGTGGGGACGATGATGAACAGACCGGGCCAGAGGGCGGGCCACCAGGCTCCGGCGAGCAGCGAGCCGCGCGCGGCCTCGGTCATGGTGCCGAGACTGGCCTGGTGGGCGGGGATGCCCAGGCCCAGGAAGGACAGCGCGGACTCGTGCCAGATCGCGTGCGGCACCATCAGCACGGCCGCGAGTCCGGCCTGCGGCAGGACGCCGGGCAGCAGGTGGCGCACGGCCACCCGCCACCGCGAGGCGCCGCCGGAGATCGCGGCGTCCACGTACGGGCGGTTGCGCAGGGAGTGGGTCTCGGCCCGGACGATGCGGGCGGTGGAGAGCCAGTGGGTGAGGCCGACGGAGGCGATGACCGACCAGACACCGGGCCGGAACATCGCCACGACGAAGACGCCCAGGAGCAGGTGGGGCACGGAGGCGAAGATGTCCACGACCCGCATCACCAGCCGGTCGGTGCGCCCTCCCAGCGCCCCGGCCAGACCGCCGACGGCGATGCCGACGACCGTGGCCGCAAGGGCCGCGACCACTCCGACCAGCAGCGAGACGCGCAGTCCGTGGACGCAGCGCAGCAGCAGGTCGCGGCCCAGCTCGTCGGTGCCGAACGGGTGCTCCCACGAGGGGGGCTGGAGTTTGGCCGTGAGGTCGACGGCCTGCTGGTCCAGCGGGAAGGCCGCCGGCACCAGCAGCGCGGCCAGGACGGTGGCGGCGGTGAGGACGGCCGAGGCGCGGGTGCGCCAGGCGCGGGCGCCCGGCGGGCGTCCGGGGCCGCGCCGCGGAGCGGAGGCCGGGACGGGAGTCCTGCCGGGGGCTTCTGCGAGGGCTTCGGCGGGGGCCTGTGCGGGGACGGTCACATCTCCTCCGGGTCGATCCGGGGGTCGGCCAGTACGTAGAGCAGGTCGGCCAGCAGGTTTCCGGCGAGCACGGCGGCGGTGGCCAGGACGGTCACGGCGGCCAGCAGCGGGAAGTCGGCCGCGGTGGCGGCGCGGACGGTGGCCGAGGCGATGCCGGGCCAGCTGAAGACGGTCTCCACCAGCAGGGCTCCGGTGATCAGCTCGGGTACGCGGGTGCCGATGAGGGTGAGCACCGGCAGCAGTCCGGAACGCAGGGCGTGCCCCAGCAGCACCGTCCGCTCGCGCAGGCCGCGGGCGCGGGCTCCGCGCACCGGGTCCTCGTGGAGCGCGTCGGCCACGCCCTGCCGTACGTACAGGGCGAACCACGGCAGTTGGGACAGGGCCAGCACGGCCACCGGCAGCACCAGATGGCGTGCCAGCGAGCCGGCGGTGACGGTGTCCTCGCCGCTGTCGGTGAGTCCTCCGGCCGGCAGCACGCCGAGCTGGAGGGCGAAGAACCAGACGGCCAGCAGTCCGAGCCAGAACGGCGGAGCGCCCTGGAGGACGTAGGAGCCGCCGGTGACGCAGCGGTCGAGCCATCCGCCCCGGCGGCGCGCGGCGGCGGTGCCGAGCACGGTGCCGAGCACCACCGCGGCGGCGAACGCGAGCGCGCACAGCAGCACGGACCAGCCCAGGCGTTCGCCGACGACCTGGGCGACCGGCTGGCGCAGCGAGACCGACTGCCCCAGGTCCCCGGTCGCGGCGGAGGTGAGCCAGCGCCACCACTGCCCGGTGAACGGGCCGTCCGCGGCGAGGTTCTCGCGCAGCTGGTCGAGGGTGTTCTGGGAGGCGCGCAACCCGGCGCTCCCGGCGTACTGGCGCACCGGGTCGAAGGGGGACGCGGCGGCCAGCGCGAAGACGCCGAGGGTCACGGCGGCCAGGACGGGGACGGCGGCCAGTGCCCGCCGTCCCGCCAGGCGCGCCAGCGGGGCCCAGGGCGGTCCCGTGCGCGGTTCCGTCTTCACTTCCTCGGCCGCCAGTCCTCGACGTTCCACCAGGGGCCCGTGCCCAGGCCGTGGTCGTGGGGCTCGACCTGGGTGGTGACGCCCCGCCAGGCGTCGTCCATCACGTACACGTGGTCGATGTGGGTGAGGAAGGTGTAGCCGGGGTTCTCGGCCAGTTCGCGCTGGACGGTGGCGTACGCCTCGGCGCGGGCGGCGCGGTCGTTCGTGCGGCGCCCCTCCTCCAGGGCGCGGTCGGCCTCCGGGTTGTCGTAGGCGGCCATGTTGTTGAAGCCGTCCAGGGCGAGGGAGGAGTGCAGCAGGGGGTAGAGGTCGAAGTCGGGGTCGGCCGGGCTGCCGCCGCCGGAGAGGACGGCGTCGTCCTTCATGCGCGGCTCGATGACCTCCCAGGTGCCGGACTCGACGGTGATGTCGATGCCGATCTCCTCGGCGTCGGCGGCGTAGGCGAGGGCGTGCTCCTGGCGGAGCCGGTCGCCGGAGGGGTACCAGAGGGTGAAGGCGGCGCGGCGGCCGTCCCTGCGGCGCACCCCGTCCTCGCCCGCCTTCCAGCCGGCGTCCTCGAGGATCTCCTTCGCCTTGTCCGGGTCGTGGCCGCGCTCGGTGCCTTTCGCGAACCAGGGGCTGCCGGTGGGCACGGGGCCGTACGCGGCCCGGCCGGCGCCGTCCAGCACGCTGTCCACGATCGCCTGCCGGTCCACGGCGGTGTCCAGTGCGCGGCGCACCGCGCGGTCGCCGGTGACGGGGCCCGCGGTGGGGAGGGTGACGGCCCGGAAGTCGGCGGTCCTCGCCCGGATCACGCGCCGGCCGTCGTCGCCCGCGAAGGTGCCTGCGAGGGCGGGCGGCAGGACCGCGGCGTCGAGGTCGCCGGAGCGCAGCCGGGTGGCGCGTACGTCGTCGTCCTTGATGACGGCCATGGTGAGTCTCTCCACCTCCGGCACGCCGCCCCAGTAGCCGGGATTGGCCTGGAAGGTGAGCTTCTCGCCGCGGCTCCAGCCGGTGAGGACGTAGGGACCGGTGCCGACCGGCTCGGTGTTGTAGGGGCCGGTGTTGACGTCCTGTCCGGCGGCGGCCTCCTTGGAGGCGATGGGCAGCACGGTGCGCTCGGCGAAGGCGGCGTAGGGGTACTTGAGTCGGAAGACGACGGTGTCCCCGCCCTCGGCGGTGACGCTGTCGAGGGCGTCCAGCTCGCCCTTGGAGGGGTTGTTGGTCCCCTCGTCGAGGATGGTCTCGTAGGTGAAGACCACGTCCTCGGCGTCGAAGGGGGTGCCGTCGCTGAAGGTCACCCCCTCGCGCAGGGTGTAGGTGTAGGTCCGGCCGCCGTCGCCGATCTCCGGGAGCTTCGCGGCGAGGGCGGGCTCCAGCTCCATGCCGGCGTCGTGCCGCAGCAGGCCGTCGAAGATCTTGGAGTTGCCGTCCTTGCCGTAGCCGAGCAGAGGGCTGAGGGTGTCCGGTTCCTGGGCGATGCCCACCACCAGGGAGCCCCCCGTACCGCTGCCCGCTCCCCCCTTCCCGTCGGACGGCGCGGAGCATGCCGCCGCTCCGGCCAGCACCGCGCCGAACGTCATGGCGGCGACCGTCCGTATCACCCGCAGTCTCATGGTTCACACCCTTGTTGCCACACAGTCGTTGTTGCAAACAGCTTGCAATTAAACCGCAGGCGGGTGCGCGCCGCATCACCCCCTCGCGCCTCCCCCACCGGCCGGGGCGCGGCGCTTCGATCACCCTTCGATCACCCCGCGGTCACGAAGGGCCTTCCGAACCGGTTTATTCGACCCTTCTGTGGACTAGACCTTGACTCCCCAATTGGCCTGTGCCAAATCTGTGCAGACCCCACGCTCGCTCCCCCCACGCCCGTACCGTCGGCAACCTCCCAGGGGACAGCCATGCCAGTCCGCCGCCCTTTCCGCCTACTCGCGTCCGCCCTGTCCGCCGCACTGCTGCTGAGCGGGTGCGGCATCCTCGCCGACACCGGCGGCCAGGACCAGGACCGGACCCTCGACGTCTGGCTGATGCGGGGCAGCCTCTCCGAGGAGCTCACCGACGCCGCCGTCCGGGACTTCGAGCGGCGCAACCCCGGCGTGGAGGTGAAGGTCACCGTCCAGGACTGGCCGGGGATCGACAGGAAGGTCACCGCGGCCCTCGACTCCGGTGACGCACCGGACGTGATCGAGGTGGGCAACACCCAGGTCGCCCAGTACGTGGAGGCCGGCGGGGTGTCCGACCTCACCATCAGGGTCTTCGACCTCGGCGGCGACCACTGGGTCCCCGGGCTGGAGGAGCCCGGGAAGATCGACGGCTACCAGTACGGCGTCCCCTTCTACGCCGCCAACCGCGTCGTCGTCTACCGCAAGGACCTCTTCGAGCAGGCCGGGATCACGAAGCCCCCCGCCACCCGTGAGGAGTGGATCGAGGTCACCTCCCGGCTCGACCGGTCCGGACGGCAGGGCATCTACCTGCCGGGGCAGAACTGGTACGTGCTGGCGGGCTTCATCTGGGACGAGGGCGGCGACCTCGCCGTCGAGCGCAGCGGCCGGTGGGCCGGCACGCTCGACACCCCGGAGGCGCTGCGCGGCATGGAGTTCTACGAGGAGCTCCAGTCCCACGGACGGGGCCCCGTCGACTCGGACGAGTCCAGGCCGGAGCAGCGCGAGTTCTTCGCCGGGAACGAGATCGCCCAGATCATCGACGTGCCCGGCGCCGCCGAGCTGATCGTCGAGAAGAACCCCGCGCTGGCCGGCAAGCTCGGCTTCTTCCCCATCCCCGGCAAGGAGGCCGGGGAGCCGGGCGCGGTCTTCACCGGCGGCTCGGTGCTGATCATCCCGGAGCGGGCCGCCGAGCCGGCCGCGGCGTACTCCTTCGTCAAGCTGCTGACCGGTGAGAAGTGGCAGCGGAAGCTGGCCCGGACGATGAGCGTGGTGCCCAACAGCACCGAGCTGGCCGACGCGTTGAAGGACGACCCGGGCGCCGCGGCGATGGCCGAGGGCGCCCGCAACGGGCGCGCCACCCCCAACTCGCCGCGGTGGGGCCGGCTTGAGGCGGACAACCCGATCAAGAGGTACCAGACGGAGGTGCTGCGCGGCGCCGACCCGAAGACGGCGGCGCGCGAGGCCTCCCGGCGGATCACCGCGATCCTGGGCGGGCGCGGCTGACGCCCGCCCGCCGCCGTACGCCCGCGCCCCGGCGCCCCGGCACTCCGGTGCCGGGGCGCCCTACGGGCTCAGGCGGACGCCAGACCGCGCCCGCGCAGCCACAGCAGCTGCTCCCACTGCTGCGAGGAGCGGCCTCCGGCGTGGTCGCCGAAGTGCCACACCCTGATGTCCTTGTCCTCCCCCGCGTAGCGGTGGTAGGCGGCGAAGACCGTCGAGGGCGGGCAGACCGGGTCCATGAGGCCCACGCTGAACAGCGCGGGAGCGGTGGCGCGGCGTGCGAAGTGCAGGCCGTCGAAGTAGTTCAGCGTGGTGAAGACGGACTCGGGGTCGATGCGCCGGTGCACCCCGAGGTAGTGGGCGATCTCCGGATACGGGCCGGCCGCGGCCAGTTCGGCGCCCCGGCGGAAGTGGCACAGGAACGGCACGTCCACCAGTGCCGCCGCCACCTTCTCCGGTGCCAGCCCGGCCACGGCCAGGGCCAGTCCGCCTCCCTGGCTGCCACCGGCGACCACCACCCGCTCCGGGTCCACCGCCGGGTGCTCGCGCACGGCGTCCACGGCGCGCACGCAGTCGGTCATCAGCCGCCGGTAGTAGTGGTGGGCGGGGTCGTCCAGGCCGCGGGTCATGAAGCCGCCGACGTACTGCGGGGTGGTGTCCGGATCCGGGTCGGGGGTGTCGTGGCCCTGGCCCCGGCTGTCGACGACGAGGGTGGCGCAGCCGGCCGCGCTCCACAGCAGGTGCTCGATGTACAGGCCGCGACCGCCGCTGTAGCCGATGTAGTTGACCACGGCGGGCAGCGGCCCGTCCGCGCCGCGCGGCAGGATCAGCCAGGCCGCGACGGGCTGGCCGTCCCAGCCGGGGAAGCGGACGTCGAACACCTCCACGGTGCTCAGCGGGGCGTCCTCGACCCGCCGGTACTCCGCCGGCCCGGGCGCCGCCGCGCGGGCGGCGGCGAGCGTCTTGGACCAGAAGGCGTCGAAGTCCCCGGGCTCGGCCACCTCGGGCCGGTAGGCGCGCAGTTCCTCCAGCGGAAGATCGGTCAGCGGCATGCGGATGTCCGTCCCCTCATAGCGACAGGCGATAGAAAGCGCTTTCCCCGGGAAAGCTACGTTCCGCCGCGGCCCCGGTCAACGGTATCCGCCCCACCGCGGGCCGGACGGCCCGGGCGAGCACCCTCGCGTTTGCACGGAACGCGCCCTCCTCTGCCTGGTGCCCCGGTTCCGGCTCCCCACCCCGGCCGGTCCCGGGACCCCGAGGGGCCGCGGGCCGGACACGGTGCCCGTGCCCACCCGTCAGGAGCGGCGGGTGTGTGATCGGCCATGCCCGCCTACCGCTTCTGGCCATCCGGATCCGGTCCTGCCAGGATCCCTGCCATGGCCAACGATCTCCTGCGTGATGTGTACGTCGTCGATGCGGTACGCACCCCCATCGGCCGCTACGGCGGCGCCCTGGCCGGAGTGCGCCCCGACGACCTGGCCGCCCACGTCATCCGCGCCCTGGTCGACCGCACCCCCGACCTCGACCCCGCCCGCATCGACGACGTCGTCCTCGGCAACGCCAACGGCGCCGGCGAGGACAACCGCAACGTCGCCCGCATGGCCACCCTCCTGGCCGGCCTGCCCACCACCGTCCCCGGCGTCACCGTCAACCGGCTGTGCGCCTCCGGCCTCGAAGCCGTCCTCCACGCCGCCCGCGCCATCGCCTGCGGCGACGCCTCCATCGCCATCGCCGGCGGCGTGGAATCCATGTCCCGCGCCCCCTGGGTGCTGCCCAAACCCGAGCGCGGCTTCCCCGCCGGCCACCAGCAGCTGTACTCCACCACTCTGGGCTGGCGCATGACCAACCCCGCCATGCCCCCCGAGTGGACCGTCTCCCTGGGAGAGGGCGCCGAGCAGGTCGCCGACAAACACGCCGTCACCCGCGAGGCCCAGGACGCCTACGCGCTGGCCAGCCACCGCAAGGCCGCAGCCGCCTGGGCCGACGGCGTCCACGGCGCCCACACCGTCCCCGTGCCCGGCGCCGACCTGACCCGCGACGAGTCCATCCGCGACACCACCTCTCCGGAGGCGCTGGCCAAGCTCAAGCCCGCCTTCCGCCCCGACGGAGGCACCGTCACCGCCGGCAACTCCTCCCCCCTCAACGACGGCGCCGCCGCCCTGCTGCTCACCGACGCGGCCGGTCTGAAGGCCACCGGGCGCGAGCCGCTGGCCCGCATCGCCGCCTCCGCCACCACCGCCATCGAACCCAACCTCTTCGGCCTCGGCCCCGTCCAGGCCGTCCACAACGCCCTGGCCAAGGCCGGCCGCGCCTTCGCCGACCTGGACGTCGTCGAACTCAACGAGGCCTTCGCAGCCCAGGTCCTGGGCTGTCTGGCCGAATGGCCCGACCTGGACCCGGCCGTCGTCAACCCCCACGGCGGCGCCATCGCCCTGGGCCACCCCCTGGGCGCCTCCGGCGCCCGCCTGGCCGGCGCGGTCGCCCACCACCTCGCCGCCACCGGCGCCCGCACCGGTCTCGCCACCCTGTGCATCGGCGTCGGCCAGGGCCAAGCACTCGTACTGGAGCGCTGAGCGGGGCGTACGACCGCACGGCCGTACGCCCACCCGTACGCCCGCCTCTCCCGGCACCGGGGCCCGCCGCATGACGGCGGGCCCCGGTGGTATCCATCTGCGCCATGGAGTGGGAATGGTTCGCGGCACCCGACTACTGGCTGAGCCGCCTGGTCCTCCAACGAGGCCTGGCCGCCGTCTACCTCGTCGCGTTCGTCTCGGCGGCGCTGCAGTTCCGGGCGCTGATCGGCGAACGCGGTCTGACCCCGGTCCCGGACTTCCTGCGCAGGGTGTCCTTCCGCGCCTCGCCGAGCCTGTTCCACCTGCGCTACTCCGACCGCCTCTTCGCGTCCGCGGCCTGGCTGGGCGCGGCGCTGTCGGCGGCGGTGCTGCTGGGCGCCGCCGACCGGGTGCCGCTGGCGGTGTCCATGGCGATGTGGGCGCTGCTGTGGGTGCTGTACCTGTCGATCGTGAACGTCGGCCAGACCTGGTACGCGTTCGGCTGGGAGTCGCTGCTGCTGGAGACCGGCTTCCTGGCCGTCTTCCTCGGCAACGCGGACGTCGCCCCGCCGCTGCTCGTCCTGGTCCTGCTGCGCTGGCTGCTGTTCCGGGTGGAGTTCGGCGCGGGGCTGATCAAGTGGCGCGGCGACCCGTGCTGGCGCAGGCTGACCTGCCTGGACTACCACCACGAGACCCAGCCGATGCCGGGTCCGCTGAGCTGGTTCTTCCACCGCCTGCCGCGCCCGCTGCACCGGTTGGAGGTGGCGGCCAACCACGTCACCCAGCTCGCCGTCCCCTTCCTGCTGTTCCTCCCGCAGCCGGTGGCGAGCTTCGCCGGACTGGCCGTGGTCGCCACCCAGCTGTGGCTGGTGGCGTCCGGCAACTTCGCCTGGCTCAACTGGCTGACGGTCCTGCTGGCCTTCTCCGCCGTCGACGGCTCCCCCGTCGCCGGCGCGCCCGCCCACGGCCCCACGCCCCTGTGGTTCGGCGTCGCCGTCATCGCCGTGACCGTGCTGGTGGCGGTGCTCAGCTACCGGCCCGCGCGCAACCTGCTCTCGCGCCGCCAGTTGATGAACGCCTCCTTCGACCGGCTCCACCTGGTCAACACCTACGGCGCCTTCGGCAGCGTGACGCGCGTCCGGCACGAGGTGGTGATCGAGGGCACCGACGAGGAGCGGATCACCGATGCCACGCGCTGGCGGGAGTACGGCTTCAAGGGCAAGCCGGGGGACGTGCGCCGGCTGCCGCGCCAGTACGCGCCGTACCACCTGCGGCTGGACTGGCTGATGTGGTTCGCCGCGCTCTCGCCCTCCTACGCGGCCCCCTGGTTCACCCGGCTGCTGCGCAGGCTGCTGGAGAACGACCCCGGCACCCTGCGGCTGCTGCGCACCGATCCCTTCCCCGGCACCCCGCCCGCCCACGTACGGGCCCTGCTGTACCGCTACCGCTTCACCACCTGGCGGGAGCTGCGCTCCACCGGCGCGTGGTGGGACCGCGAGCTGATCGGCCCCTACGGGCCGCCGGTCTCCCGGCGGCCCGCGGAGCCGGACGCGGGCACGGACACAGGCACGGGCACAGGCACGGGCACGGGCACGGGCACGGACGCGTCGTGAGCCGTACGGGGGACCGTCAGCCCCGCAGCCGGGCCGTCTCGGGCGAGGCGGTGTCCAGCGGCACCGACCATGCGTCCAGCACGCCGAGCTGGACGGCCTGCCGCCGCAGCACGGCGTCCAGCGCCCAGTCGGCGGCCACCCGGATCCGGTTGCCCGGCATCGCGGCGAGGTGGTAGCCGCGGGTGACGAGGTTGGCGATCGGGCCGGACAGCGGGATGCCGAAGGGGTTGGCCGCGGCCTGCACCCCGCCCAGGTCGACGACGAAGCCGAGGTCGCTGTGCTTGTATGGGCGGCGGGTGCCGACGCCGTAGGAGGCCATGATGTTGTTCGCGGCCGTCTTGCCCTGCCGGTGCGCGTGCTGGGCGGTCATCGCCGTGTACTGGCCCGGGTTGGTCAGGTCCGGCACCGCCGCGGCGTCACCGCAGGCGAACACGTCGGGGTGGCCGGGGACGTTCAGGTACTCGTCGACGATCAGCCGCCCCTTCTCGGTCGGCAGGCCGAGCTGCTCCACCAGTGGATCGGGCCGCACCCCGACGCACCAGATCAACGAGCGGGTGGGAACGAACTCCCCGGTGTTCAGCAGGACTCCGTCCTTGGTGGCCTCCTTCACCGAGGTCCCCGTCCGCACCTCCACGCCGCGTTTGCGCAGCACCCGGCCGGCGGTCTGCGCCAGCTTCTCGTCCAGGCCCGGCAGCACCCGGTCCGCGATGTCGAGCAGCATCCAGCGGGGCCGGGCGTCGGCCCGCATCCCTGCGGCGCTGCGGGCGTGCTGGCGGGCGAGGGAGTCGGTGAACATCTTGCCGTGGGCGGCCACCTCGGTACCGGTGTAGCCCGCGCCGACGACCACGAAGGTGGTGCGCGCCCGGCACTCCTCCGGATCCTCGGCGTTGGCGGCGAGGGCGACCTGCCGGCTGATGTGGTCGCGCAGGTACAGCGCCTCCGGCATGCCCCGGAACCCGACCGCGTGCTCGGCCACCCCGGGGATGGGCAGCAGCTTGTTCACGCTTCCGACGGTGAGGACGAGCCGGTCGTAGCCCAGGCTCTTCTCCGTCCCCTCGGGGTCGGTGTAGGTGATCGAGCGCCCGTCGAGGTCCACACCGTGGACCTCTCCCAGGACCAGCCGCACCTTCGGCAGCGTCCCCGCCAGCGACACCGAGACCCGGCGTGCCTCCAGGAGCCCGGCCGACACCTCGGGCAGCAGCGGCAGGTACAGGAAGTAGTCGTTCGGGTTCACCAGCACGATCTCGGCCGCCCCTCGGAGCTTCCGCGACAGCGTCCTGGCGGTCTGGTAACCGGCGAACCCGGCTCCGACGATCACAATCCGGGAACGGCTCACGTGCGACTCCAGTCCTCGGGACCAACGACCAGGGCAACCGCGTTTCCCGCCTGCGTCCCGGCAAACCCGCTCCGGCGCCCGCCACGGCCTTCCGCCGCCGCCCCTCCCCCACCGCCGACCCCCTCCGCCGCGCGGCCCCCCGTACGCCGCTCCGGGCTCGGTGATCACACACTGCACACGGTAGGCAACGGTCTCGTCGCCCGGGGATCGACCGGGAACGGAGGTGATCTTCCGCCGCCGCCCCTGAGGGGTGAGCGGGCACTCCCCGGAATGCGGTATGGTTTCTGTGCGCGAACGGCGAGGGACAAGATCCCGAACCGGGAGAGCATCGGGACGTGGCGCAGCTTGGTAGCGCACTTGACTGGGGGTCAAGGGGTCGCAGGTTCAAATCCTGTCGTCCCGACACTGGTCAGAAGCCCCCTGGGATCTTCCCAGGGGGCTTCTGACATCAGCGGCTGACATCAACCGAGGTCACTCGGGCGGCCGAGCTGCTTCCTCGTCCTCTCCCCCGCCCTCCGGACCCAACGCATCCTCCATCCGCTCGGCGGCTGCTCTGAGCGTCGTGTCCATCACGTGCGCGTAGGTGTCCAGCGTCATGGTGATCGTGCTGTGCCCCAGCGTCTCCATGATGGTCCGGGCATCCACTCCCTGAGCCAGCAGGAGTGAGGCGCAGGTATGCCGGAGGTCATGCACCCGCACCCTGCGCACGTTCGCGTTGCGGCAGAGAACGGTGAGCATCCGGTTCAAGCTCCGCGGATCGGTCGGCCGGCCGGTGGGTGTGGTGAAGACCAGCTCGTTCGGCTGGTGCGGGAGCGGATCCCACTTCAGCCCAGCGGCGGCCCTCTCGGTGCGCTGGGCCGCCTGGTGCTCTCTGAGGGCGTCCACGCACCGCCGGGGCAGCGAGATGGTGCGTTGGGAGCGAGCGGTTTTCGGAGTGCCGAAGACCAGCTCTTTCTTGATGCGCTGGAGATTGCGGCGCACTCGGAGCTGTCGCCCGTCGAGGTCGATGTCATCCCAGGTGAGAGCGAGCACTTCCCCACGGCGCAGGCCGGTGGAGACGAGCAACAGCCACAGGGCGTACAGCCGATGGAGCCGGGCCGCCTTGAGCAGCATCCGCACCTCGGTCCGGTCCAGCGGCCGCACTTCCTGCCGAGCGACCGGAGGTGTCTCCACGATGCGCGCCACGTTGCGGCCGACGAGTTCTTCCCGCACCGCCTGTTGCAGAGCCGACCGCAGCACGGCGTGGACGTACTGCACTGTGCGCGCTGACGGCCGGCGGCGGCAGCACTGCCCCTTGGCGCAGCATCTCCGCTCGTCCTCTGCGCGGTTCGCGTCCAGCCCTCGCAGGCAGCACAGACAGCCGTCGCGGAACTCCGCGAGGAAGCGTCGTACGTCGGCGGGGCTGAGCCGGTTGAGTTTCTTCCTGCCGAGTGAGGGGGCGATGTACAGGCGGGCCATCACCTCGTAGCTCATGAAGGTGGAGGGCTTGAGTCGCTCGGCAGCCACGGCTGCAAGCCAGTAGACGAGGTAGTCCCCGAACGGCATCGCGGAGGTGGCGGCGGGAATTCCCTGCCGGGTCTTCTCCTGGATCTCGGTGAGCTTCTCGGCTACCTCGGCGCGGGTCTTGCCGTAGACGAATTTGCGAACGCGGGTGCCGTCTGGGCGATAGACGTACGCGGCTGCCTGGTAGCGACCGTCCTTGCGTTTGGTGATGGTGCCCTCGCCGTTGGCGCGGCGCTTGGCCATCAGGCAGCCTCCTGCAGCTTGGAGCGGATGTATGTGCGGAGCGAGTCGGCGGGGACCCGCCGGGAGCGGCCTTCGGTGTAGCTGGGCAGGGTGCCGGAGCGGATCAGGTCATAGACCTTGCTCCGGCTCATCCGCAGCGCGGCCATGACCTCGGGGACGGTGAGGACTTCGTAGGTGTCGGGCAGAGCTGAGCTCATGCGGGCGTTTCTCCTCAGCAGCGAGTGACGGGGTAGGGCGTTGCCCTCTCCTCTGAGGTCCGCTACATCCGCCACGCCGCTACATCGCAGGTCAGCAGCGGGTTCGGTGTAGCGGGAAGGGTGCGTGTAGCGGCTACGTCCCCTCTCGGGAGCGGTCCGGCCGCCCCGGGCGGTGGGCTCGGGGCGGCCGGATGTAGCCGCTACACCGGGCGGGGTGCGCTACACGGACACGGGTTGTGAGCTGGGGTGTAGCGGCTGGAGCGGATGTAGCGCACTTTCCGGAGGGGGCGGGCAGTAACGGGTCCAGGCGTCGTGCAGGTCTTCGGCGTGGTAGCCCTTGAGGACGCCTCCGGCGGTGCGGATGTTGCGGGAGGCGATCGGGTCACCGTCGGCGGTGACGTACTGGCTGAGCATCCGCGACAGCCGCCGGGAATCCAGTGGGCGGCCGTCCAGGTCGGCCCAGGGCGCGTCGTCCAGCGCGTTGAGCCGATCCAGAATGGCGACGGTGGGCAGCTTGTCCACCCCGATCAGCACGTGGTCACGCAGATCGGTCAGCAGACGAATGCCGAGGCTGGCCTTGTCGTTGACCTGGGATGCCTTGACCAGCGTCAGGCAGGCTTCCCGCGCCCGGCGCGGCCAGTCGCCCCCGGCCGCGTCCGCCACCGCGATCAGCGGCTCCCACACGTCGGCGGGCCGGTCGGCCACCCCCTCGGGCAGCTCGGGGTAGGCGCCGGCCACCTCCTCCTGCACAGTTTCGGCCCAGGCGGCAAGCCGGTCGCGCAGCGCGTTGCCCTCCGCGACGTGGATGCGGGTGCGGAAGGGCTCCACCTTCTCGTTGCGGGCCCGGCGGCGCATCCGGATGATGACCGAGCGGGTCAGGATCGTGTCCGGCAGCGAGCCGAGTCCGGCCACCGCCACCGCACAGAACGACGGGAAGCCCTGCACCTGCTGGTTGGCACCGTCCCCCACGCACCGGTACATCACCCGGCCCCGGGTGTGCCCGGCGTTGAGGAAGCCGCGGAGCTGCTCATTGTCCCCGGCCTTGGGGCCGAAGACGGTGTCGATCTCGTCGAAGAGGATGGTGGGCCGGCCGCCGTCGAGTCCGGCCACCGACCGGAACAGCGCGGCGGCGGAGGCGTCCACGGCGGCCATGGAGCGCGGCACCAGTGTCTCCACCACCTCCAGCGCCCGGGACTTCCCCGACCCCGGCTCCGGGGAGAGGAAGGCCAGGCGCGGGGTGGAGTCGAAGCAGTCCAGCAGATGTGCGTGTGCGTCCCACAGCGCCACGGCCACGTAGGCGGCCTCGGTGGGGAAGACGTTGAAGCGCCGGTGGAAGTGCTCGACGGCGTCCAGCAGCTCGGCGCCGTCGAGGGTGATGGGCTGGGGGTTGGTCATGCGGCGGGCCTGCTTTCGGTGCGGTGGCGCAGGGGGCAGTTCTCGCGGTGGTTGGTGTGGGCGTCGATCAGGGCGAGGACTTGGCGGTGGTCGACGGCGCTGCGGTCGTGGCCGCACGCGCACCACGAGTGGGCGGTGGGCACGGCGCCGCGGCCGGGCGCGGCGAGGTGCAGCCACGCCACGATGCGACGGCCGTCGCCACGGCGCGGGCCAGGACCAGAGCGGACGCCCTGGCGGGCGGCGTCCTTTCGGTCGCCTCCGGCTGCCGGGTGTGCGGCCTGGTCGGCGGCGGGCGGCCGGTCGGGGGTGGGGGGGCTCTTCAGGCGGGCAGCAGCGCGGGGGCTCATGCGGTCCTCCGCTGCGGGTTGTGGGCGATGGACCAGTTCAGCCCGGAGCGGAGGGTGGCGCGGCACTCGGCCGGCGGCAGACCGGCCGCCTGCCCTGCTCCCTGAAGAGCCTCCTCCACCATGGACCGGGGGAGGTCGCCGGATGCGACGAAGCGTCCCAGGGCGCGGGCGGCCCGCAGCAGCGCGGCGTTGCGCCCGCCCTCGGCCGCCGTGGCGACGGCCGTCGTCTCGTTGCGCAGCGCCGCTTCCGCGTACCGGGGTGCCTGGGTCGACAGCGCGACCGGCACCGCCACGGTGGCGGGCCGGGGGGCGGGCAGCAGGGCGGCCAGCAGCCAGGTCGGCAGCGGCGCCACCGGCCGGTCCTCGGTCACCGCGTAGGGGCGGCCGTCGACGGCACTGCCGGGGGCGACGACGTACCCGCCCCAGGCCCGGGTGTCGATCTTCGCCGCGAGTCTGCCCTTGGTGCTGGGCAGCCGCGCCCCGGCCGGGGAGGTGAAGTACAGGTGCCGCCCGCCGCTCGCGGTCCGCACGGTGAGCGTGTGGGGGACGGCGTGTCCGGCGCGCTCGCAGAGCGCCTGAAAGGTGGTTACGCCGTCAGGCGTTCCTTCCGGCTCTTCGGGCTTGGGCCGGTCGAGGTCGATCACGACCAGCCCGGAGGGGCCGGTGGCCACCCCGATGCCGTAGGGCCGGTGTTCCCACGCCTGCCGGATGCGGTCGGGGTCGGTGGTGGCGCGCTGCTCGGGTTTGCGGTGGCCGTGCGTGCAGCGGCCGGTGCGCGGGCAGCGGGCCTCGGCGTGCCCGGCCGGGACCTTGCTGCCGGGGCGCAGCGGGAAGACGTGCCAGCCGCGCCCGGCGACGGCCAGGGCGGCGGACAGCAGCGCGGAGCGTGCGTCATGGGTCATGCTGGAGACCTCCTGAGTCTCTTGGCTGGAGATGGGAGAACCGGGGCGGTCGCGCATCTTTGGCGAGAGGGGCGACCGCCCCGGGCGCTTGTCAGGCCGCGTGGGCGGTGTGGGTCTGCGCGGTGGTGGCCAGCAGCCGCAGGGCGGCGGTGGCCTGGTGGGGGACGACGCCATTGCCCAGGGCCTTGAGCTGGGCGGTGCGGGACAGGCCGGGCACATCGGTGACATGGCCGGCGGGCAGGCCCATCAGCCACTCCACCAGGAGCGGGTTCAGCCGTCCCAGAGCGTCAACTGGCCCCGGGGCGGGGCGGCCGAGGACGGCTTCCCAGCGTCGGACGGCCGGGGCGTAGCGGCCCCAATCCGGTGGGCTACCGAGGGCAGGGTCAGGTCCCCTCTGCTGCCGCGCTGGTTCGGGCCGCCCTTGGTTCCGTGCGTCGCCCGCGGGGTGGGCAGCAGGGTGCCGTTGTGGGTCAGATCGGTCAGGGTGGGGGAGGTGCTGCGCGGGTTCGGCGCGGTGGCCTGCCGGGCTCCCCGGGCGTCCCCGGCCACCGGGGTGGGCAGCAGGGAGACGGCGTGCCGCAGGTTCATCCCGCCCTGCGCGGCGTGGCCGGTGCCGGTGGCCTCCGAGGTTGAGGGGGTGGGCAGCAGCGCGGCCACCGTCGGCAGGCCATCGGAGTAGCCGCGGCCCTTGGCGTCCCTCGCACGGGGGGTGGGCAGGCCAGGCGAGGAGGAACAGGCGGTTGCGCCGGTGGGCGGCGCCGACGTCGGATGCGCGAAGAGTGCACCACTGCGCATCGAACCCGAGGGCGGCAAGGTCGGTGAGGACGGTGTCGAATCCGAGGGAAAGGTGCCCTGCGACGTTCTCAAAGACCGCGTAGCTCGGTCGTAGTACGCGAAGGGCACGGGCGATGTGCGGCCAGATGTGGCGGTCATCGGTGACTCCCTTCCGTTTGCCGGCGGTGCTGAACGGCTGGCAGGGGTAGCCGCCGCACACGATGTCCACCGGTTCCACCGTGTGCCAGTCGACGGCGGTGATGTCTGCGAGGTTGGGCACCTGCGGCCAGTGGTGGGCCAGGATGCGGGCGGCGCCGGGGTCGTTGTCGGCCACCCACGTCAGGGTGCCGCCGAACACGGCTTGGACGGCCATGTCCAGACCGCCGTAGCCGGTGCACACCGAGCCGATGCGCACCGGGTCGGGAGGATGGGCCATGCTGTAGACCTCCTGAGTCTCTGCGGAGAGTTGGGTATCGGAGCGGGCCGCGCGATCTTTGGCGAGACGTGGGCGGCCCGCTCCGGGCGTTACTTGCCCTTGGGGCGGGCGAGTTGGAGGAAGGTGCCGATACCGACCGGGCCCGCCAGGGTGCCCAGCAGGGCGGCGGTGCGGACGGCGAACTCGAACAGCGCCAGGGCGGCGGCGGCCAGGCCGACGAACCCGAACGCGACGGCCAGCCCGACGGCGAGCGGCACCGCATAGGCGGTGGCCCGGCGCCGCGGGGGCGGGGCGTGGACGATGACGACGGTGCGGTCGTCTAAGCGGTGGTAGAGATCGGCGGGCAGGTGCGGGGCGAGGTGCCCCGGCGGCTCACGGCGGTCCATGACGGCCTCCTTGAGTGGTGGGTGTGCGGAAACGCAGAGCCCCGCCCGGCGGGTGGCGGGGCGGGGCTCTGCTTGTCGTGCGTCTTGTCATCCGGCTTGTCGTGCGGGGTGTCGCTTGTCTTGTCTTGTCGCTTGTCTCGCCGCAGGTCACAAGCCGTTTTCGCCCCTCACCGAGTCGTCTGGGAGGCTGTGTGCGGGTGGGGCGACAGGCGACAGGCGGTCACTGCTCGGTGGGGTTGTCGGGTGCGTGGCGGTGGTGGACGTAGCGGGCCTTGGTACCGGTGCCGACGCGCACGGCGGTGCCGTCCTCGGTCCAGCTCTTGAGCCAGCCGACGACGGTTTGCCGGGTGGTGCCGTGCTCGTCGGCCAGTGCGCGGGCGATGGCGGAGGCTCCGGTGCCCTCGGGGCCGGCGGCGAGCAGGAGCGCCAGCGCCGCATCCTTGGCTGCGTTGTTCTCGCTCCGCAGCGCGGAGAGGTTCAGCCCGCTTCTGGCCGGCCGGTCCGGTTCCGGGTGCTCGGGGTCGGGGGCGGTGGCGAACTGGGCGTCGATCTGCGCACGGAACCGGCGCGCGAGTTCCTCCTCGTCCGGCTCCGCGGTGGGCAGCTGCTCGCTGCGGAGCGCGGAGAGGTTCAGCCCACTCGCCTGGTCGGCCCGCTGCCCGTGGCCGGTGGCGGCGGGAGTGCTGGGCTGGTCGCGCATCCAGGCGGTGCGGTCCGCATCCCAGCGCCGGGCGTAGACCTCTCCGGCCGCGGTGGCGGACGGAGCGTCGAGGGTGGGGTGGCGGTCGGCGGTGGCGGCGGTGATGTCGCGGATCTGGTTGGGCAGGATCCGCCAAGACTTGAACAGCGCGGCCGGGGACTCGGGAGTGCCCATGAATCCGGCGCCCTTGTAGGGGGCCTGGTCCACCCGCAGGCCGCGGGAGCCGGGGAACTGCTTGGACAGGTCCATGCCCTCGGTCTCTCCGCCGGTGAGCGCGACGCGGACCTTGGCTTCCCGGCGGATCATCAGGTTGCCCAGCACCGCGCCGGTGGCCCCCAGCGCGGTCAGCACGGTGCGGATGCCCATGGCGCGGGCGATCCGGATCACTTCCAGGATCTTGGCCGCGAGCACGCGGGGTTGCTTGTCGCTACCGGCCAGGACCTCCGCGCCTTCGTCGATGACCAGCATGATCTGTGGAATCCGTGGGCTGATGGGCAGCAGGTCGGTGTTCGCGCGGGCCATCAGGTCCTGGTAGACGGTCTTGCGGTGCTTGGCGACCCGCACCGCAGTGTCCAGCATCAGGGCCGCTTCCTCGGGGGAGGCGGCCAGCCAGTCCACCCCGGGCCGCATGCCGTCGACCGGCCGCCCCTCGCGGTCGAGGGCGGGGCGCACCCAGGGCAGGCCGGCCGATCCGGCGTTGAGGTCGATGACCCAGGTGAGCACGTCTTCGGCGCGGGCGAACCCGGCCAGGATGGTGTGGACCATGTTGGTTTTGCCCGAGCCGGTGGGGCCGACGACCAGTGCGCACTGCTCGCGCAGGTAGACGCGGATCTCCTCGGCGTTGGTCCGCAGACCCCAGGGGATGCCGGTCAGGACCGACAGGGGCCCGTAGTCGGTGGGGTAGGTCACCTCCCTCGCGAGCACGTTGACGGTGGTCACGTCGACCAGGACACGGCCCTGGTCGATGCCCGGGGAGGCGGTGGCGGTGCAGCCGTGCGGCAGCCGGGCGTCCGCCGACAGCCTGGGGGCCTCCCGCGCGATGCGGTCGTAGGTGGCCCCGCCGGGCGGCAGGTCGGCGTCCAGGGTGAAGCCGGTGCCGGTGGGCCACATCTCCACCGCCCGCACCCGCACGGTGATCCCACACACCCGCTGGATCCGGTCCACCCATTCGGCGGCGATGGCCCGGCGTTCGGCGGACAGCTCGGCGGCCACCTGCCGTTCAGCCTGCGCGAGTGCCTCCAGCTCGCGGGCCTCCTCGTGCAGCAGGGTGGCACGGGCCGCGGCGCCGATGCCGACCCCGAGGGTGGCCAGCGAGCCCAGCGCGGCCCAGGACAGCGGGCCCGAGGCCATGGCCCAGGTGGTCCATCCGGCGCCGATCAGCCAGGAGGCGGCCCGCATGCCGATGGTGCGGGCGGCCAGGCGGTCGCGGAGGCTGGTGACGGTGTGGCCGATCGCTCCGGCCGCGCCGACCGCGAGCGCCCAGCCGGGCGGCAGGCCGGCGGCCGCACCGGTGGTGGCAACGGCGAGGCATCCGGTGGTGGCGGACAGGGCGCCGGTCACGGGTCCGTGACCGGCCGCCCAGTCCCACACCGGCCCCGTTGAGGCGGTGTTGGTGGTCATGGTCAGACGTTCCATCCCTTCTCGGCCTCGGTGCCGTTGCGGGGCTCCTCGTGGCGGGCGATGTCGGCCTCGTGCACCCGGCGGAACAGCGGGCCCATCTCCTCGGCCTTGTCCATGGCGCCCACCAGCGCGGCGTAGATGTCCTCGAATCCGGCGGCGACCTCCTTCTCCAGCGGGAACTCCTCATCCGCACGCTCGGCCAGGATGCGGAAGGTGTTCGCGATGGAGGTGAGGGCGGCGGGCAGGTTCTCGACCATGGCGAGGATCTCCATGGCGCCGTCGGGGGTGTAGGTGCGGGCGGCCTCCTCCATCTCGGCGGCGGCCTCTTCGAAGCGGAAACCGGTCACGTGCACAACCTCCACAGGGTCGGCGGTGGGGTGGGTGGGGAGCAGGTGGGTGGGCCGCTGTACGCGGTCGGCGATCTCGTTCGGGTCCTCCTCGGCCGCGGCGGCGGCCCCCTCGGCCTCCAGCGCGGCCCGGATCTCCGCATAGCGGGCGGTGCGCTGCTCGGCGGCGGTGCGGGTCATCGCCCGGTACAGGCGGCGGCCCGGGTACATGAGCCACGCCCAGCCCAGGCGGCGGCCCAGCGGGGTGGAGGCCAGTCCCAGCAGACCGAGCGGGGCGGCCAGCAGCGCCGCCAGCAGACGGCGCCCGTGGAAGCGGGCCGCCGACCGCCACAGCGCCTTCCGCGCCCGCTTGCGGGCCGGTGCCGTGCGCACCGCCTTCCGCTGCCCGTCGAGGTGCCGGGCCGCCGCGCGGTCTCGCGCTCCCACGCCCTGGCCGACGAGCGCGACGCCGT
>NZ_JBKJFM010000359.1:0-989 GCF_046614825.1 Streptomyces nanhaiensis | reverse complement strand
GCTCGGCCCCGGCCTGGACCGCGGTCCCGCGCCCGAGCTGCGCCGCCGCACCCTGGTACTGCTGGCCGCCGAGCCCGCGGGGACGGCCCCGGAGGCCGACGCGGTGGCCGCCCGGCTGGACTGGGAGTGCCCGCTGCGCGGCGGTGCGGAGCTGCGCGGCCGGATCGTGCGGTGGACGCTGACGGAGGCGGAGCTGCTGGGCGTGACGGGCCGCGGCGCACTCACCTCCTACGCGCGCCCCCTGCTGGACGAGAGCGCCGCCGACCCGGACACGGCCGCCTCGGACACGGCCGGTCCGGACACCGCGGCTCCGGCGGACATCGCCGCCTCCCTCCTGGCCCCCCTCCTGCCCGAGCCGCTGGACCACGTCCTGCTCCAGGCCGACCTGACGGCCGTGGCTCCGGGGCCGCTGCGCCGCCACCTGGCCGAGACGCTGAACACCCTGGCCGACGTGGAGTCCAAGGGCGGCGCGACGGTCTACCGCTTCACCCCCGAGTCCGTGCGCCGCGCCCTCGACGCGGGCCACGGCGCCGGCGACCTGCACTCCTTCCTGGCCGCCCACTCCCGTACGCCCGTCCCGCAGCCGCTGGCGTACCTGATCGACGACGTGGCGCGGCGGCACGGGCGGCTGCGGGTGGGCGCGGCCGGCTCCTACGTACGCTGCGACGACGACACGCTGCTCACCGAGATCGCCGCCGACCGCCGCTCCGCCCCCCTGGGCCTGCGGCTGCTGGCGCCGACGGTGCTGGCCGCCCAGGCCGACCCGGCCACCCTGCTGGAACGGCTGCGCGCCATGGGGTACGCGCCGGCCGCCGAGGGCGCCGAGGGCGATGTGGTGGTCCACCGCGCCGACGCCCTGCGCACCCCGCCGCGCACCGCGCCCGAACCTGTGCCGGACGGCCCGCCCAGTCCCGGTGCCCCGCTGCTGGCCGCGGCCGTACGAGCCATCCGCTCGGGCGACGTGGCGGCCGGAGGCGCCCCGCACCGGT
>NZ_JBKJFM010000358.1:0-990 GCF_046614825.1 Streptomyces nanhaiensis | reverse complement strand
CGACGGCGAACTGCTGGACCAGGCGTTCGGCGTGAAGACCGTGGCCGACCTGGCCAAGCTGAAGTACGTCCGCTGGGCCCAGGCCCTGGCCGCGCTGGACACCACCGCCAAGTAACCACCGAAGGCCGCGTGGCGCCGCGCACGGCGCGGTCCCCGCTCCCCCGGCGCGGCGCCACGCGCCTTCACCCGCACAGGCACACGCACACGTGAAGGAGAACGCCGCGATGGTGTTCAAACGACTGCTCGGCTCGCTCGGCGTGGGCGGACCCACCGTCGACACGGTCCTGGAACAGGGCGCCGCCCTGCCGGGCGGCCCGCTGTCCGGGCAGATCCACCTCAAGGGCGGCAGCGCCGATTTCGACATCGACCACATCACCCTGGAACTGATCGCCCGCGTCGAGGTCGAACACGAGGACGGCGAGTCCGAGGGCGGCATCGCCTTCGAGCGCTTCACCGTCGCCGGCAACTTCCGTCTGGCCGAGGGCGAGGAGCGCACCGTCCCGTTCACCGTGACGCTGCCGTGGGAGACCCCGGTCACCGAACTGTACGGCCAGCCCCTGGGCGTCGTCCTGGGGGTGCGCACCGAACTGGCCGTGGCCGGAGCGAAGGACAAGGGCGACCTCGACCCCCTGACGGTCGGCCCGCTGCCCGCACAGGAAGCGGTCCTGGAGGCCCTCGGACAGCTGGGGTTCGGCTTCAAGTCCGCCGACCTGGAGTACGGCCGCATCCACGGCACCGGCCAGACCCTGCCCTTCTACCAGGAGATCGAACTCACCCCCGCTCCGCAGTACGCGCACGCGGCGACCGAGATCGAGGTGACCTTCCTGGCCCACCCCGGCGGCATGGAGGTGGTGCTGGAGGCCGACAAGCGCGGCGGCCCGTTCGGCGGCGGACACGACGCCCTCACCCGCTTCACCGTCGGCCACCAGGACGTCCGCGACTGGAACACCGAGGTCGACGGCTGGGTACGGCAGCTCCTCGAACACCGCG
>NZ_JBKJFM010000357.1:0-1001 GCF_046614825.1 Streptomyces nanhaiensis | reverse complement strand
GGGGGGGTGGTGGGGGGGGTTCAGCAGGTTGGGCCGGGTGGGGCGGGTGACGGCGTCGGGCAGCTCGTCCAGGTCCAGGCGGTACGCCGGCCCGGGCCCGGGGGAGGGCCGCAGGGTGACGGGGACGCGGGTGCGGCCGGCCATGGCGACGCAGGCCGCGTACGAGTCGTAGTACGGCTCCAGCGCGATCACCTCGTCGCCCGGTTCCGCCAGGGCCAGCAGGGCGGCGGCGATCGCCTCGGTGGCCCCGGCGGTGACCAGGACCTCGCTGGACGGCCCGCTGCTGTGCCGCCCCTGCACGGGCGACGGCGTGTGGTGGGCGGCCGCGGCCTGGTGGCCGCTGCTGGCGCTGCTCGCCGCGCTGGGCCTGCTCGCGGCGCGCCGCTCCCGTACGCCGTGGGGCATGGCGGGCACGGGGGACGCGGCGCCGCTGTGGCTGGCCGCGGTCACGGCCGGCTCGCTCATGGCGCAGTACTTCTTCCTGCTGCCCTACGCCGCGCCGCGCTTCCTGCTGCCCGGCTACGCGCTGCTGGCCGTACCGGCCGCCCTCGGCCTGCTCCGCCTGGCGGACCGGGCCCGCCGCTCGGCGCCGGCGGCCGTCGTCCTCACCGCGGTGCTGGCGGGCCATCTGGCCGTCCAGGCCACCCTGGCGCACACCCACGCGGGCGTCCAGGAGCAGGCGCGCGAGGACTGGCGGCGCATCGCGGCGGTGCTCCACGCGCACGGCGTACGCGCTCCGTGCGCGGTCACGGGCAACGACTCGGCGATCCCCGTCGCGCACGCCGCGGGCTGCGTCAGAACGGACCCGCGCGCCCCCGAGCGTTCCGACGCGGTGGTCATGCGCCGGGCGGACCCGCCGCCCTGGGCGCGCGCACCCCACACGTCCCCGTCACCCCCACCTTCACTCCCCTTTTCTTCGGCCAGTCCGGCTCGACGTGGTCGGACCGCGAGCGCGTCGTCTCCGCCGACGTCTGCCCCGACCCCGCCGGTCCGCAGGGCCG
>NZ_JBKJFM010000356.1:0-1014 GCF_046614825.1 Streptomyces nanhaiensis | reverse complement strand
CCAGTAGCGCTGGTGTTGGAAGGGGTAGGTGGGGAGGTTGATGGGTTGGTTGTGGGGGATGGGCCAGTTGATGGTGTGGCCGTGGGTGTGGAGGTGGGCTGCGGAGGTGAGGAGGCGGGTGAGGGTGCCTTCGTTGCGGCGGAGGGTGCCGGTGATGGTGTCGGCGCCTTCGGTTTCTTCGATGCTGTAGGTGAGGACGGGGTGGGCGCTGGATTCGATGTAGGTGGTGTAGCCGCTCTCGGTGAGGTGTTCGATGGCGGTGTGGAAGTGGACGGTCTGGCGGAGGTTGCGGTACCAGTAACCGGTGTCGAGTTCGGTGGTGTTGAGGAATCCGGGTTCTACGGTGGAGAAGAACGGGATCTCGGCGGTTTGGGGTGTGATCCCGGCGAGGGCCTCGGCCAGCTGCTGCTCGATGGTTTCGACGTGCGCGGAGTGTGAGGCGTAGTCGACGGGGATGAGCCGGGCCCGGACGTCTTGTTCCTGGAGTTGAGCGACGAGGGCTTCTACGGCGTCCTTGTCGCCCGAGACGACGGTGGCGTTGGGGCCGTTGATCGCGGCGATGCCGACACCGCTGGTCAGGTGTTCCCGGACCACCTCGACCGGCTGCGGGATGGAGGCCATGGCGCCTCGTCCGGCGAGGTGTTCGGCGATGATCCGGGCGCGTACGGCGACGATCTTGGCCGCGTCCTCCAGGGACAGCGCGCCCGCGACAGCCGCAGCGGCGATCTCGCCCTGGGAGTGTCCGACCACGGCGTCGGGATGGATGCCCAGCTGCTTCCAGGTGGCGGCGAGGGAGACCATCACGGCCCAGGTGACCGGCTGGATGACGTCGACACGGTCCAGCTCGGTGCCGGAGCGGAGAACATCGGTCAGCGACCAGTCGACGTGCGGCGCGAGCGCTGTCTCGCACCGGGCGATGGATTCCGCGAACACCGGCACGGTGTCCAGGAGGTCCGCGCCCATACCGGCCCATTGCGTCCCCTGTCCGGGGAACACGAACACGGTCTTGCCGGT
>NZ_JBKJFM010000355.1:0-1048 GCF_046614825.1 Streptomyces nanhaiensis | reverse complement strand
GAGCCAGTACCGGCTGCGCTGGAACGCGTACGTCGGCAGCTCGACCCGGTGCGAAGGCGTGACGCCCAGATCGGCGAGCACATCTGGCCACGCGATCTCCATGCCTGACACGTGGAGTTCGGCTGCGGTGCGGGTGACGGCGTGGGTTTCGTCGAGGTTCTTGTGGAGGGTGGGGAGGAGGCGGGCGTCGGCGCAGGTGATGCTGTCCTGGGCCATCGCGGTGAGGACACCGCCGGGGCCGATCTCCAGGTAGCGGGTGGTGTCGTGCTGCTCGAGCCAGGTGATCTGGTCGGCGAAGCGGACGGCGTCGCGGATGTGCCGGACCCAGTACTCGGGGTCGAGGACGGCGTCACCGGCGGGTAGCGGCAGCTGCGGCGTGTGGAATTCCACGTTGGCCAGTACCTGCCGGAAGTCCTCCAGGATGGGGTCCATGAGGGGTGAGTGGAAGGCGTGGCTGACCTTCAGTCGCCGGGTGCGATGACCGCGTGCGACAAGCTGCGCGGTGACCTCCTCGACTATCTCCCCGGTGCCGCTGATGACGGTGGCCCGGGGCCCGTTGACCGCGGCAACCGAGGCATGCCGTTCGTGTCCGGCCAGCAGCGGCAGGATCTCGTCCTCGGGCGCCTCGACGGCCACCATGGCTCCACCGGACGGCAGTTGTTGCATGAGTCGTCCCCGTGCGGCCACGACAGCGCACGCGTCGGCCAGGCTCCACAGCCCTGCGGCGTGGGCGGCGGTCAGCTCGCCGATGGAGTGCCCGGTGACGACATCGGGCCGGATGCCCCACGACTCCAGCAGCCGGAACAGGGCGACTTCGAGTGCGAACAGCGCGGGCTGGGTGTAAGCAGTTTCGTCCAACACCTTCTGCTCGTCGGTCTCGGTGAACATCACCTCACGCAGAGGCCGTGCCAGCACAGGATCGAAGTGCGCGCAGATCTCATCCAGGGCGGCAGCGAACACAGGGAAGACGGCGTACAGCTCACGCCCCATCCCGGCCCGCTGGCTGCCCTGCCCCGAGAACAGAAACGCCAACCGCCCCTGTGCCACA
>NZ_JBKJFM010000354.1:0-1053 GCF_046614825.1 Streptomyces nanhaiensis | reverse complement strand
CGCGCCCGCCCGTACGCCCCCGCGGATCCTCCACGACCTGCGCTCCGGGCGGCCGGACGTCTCCGCCTTCCCCCGCGCCGCCTGGCTCACCTCCGCACGCCGCGCCCTGACCGCCGCGCCCAGCGCCGCCCTCGGCTACGACGACCCGCGCGGCCGGCCCGAACTGCGCCGCGCGCTGGCCGGATACCTCTCCCGCGCGCGGGGCGTGCGCGCCGACCCCGAACGGATCGTGGTCTGCGCCGGGTTCGTGCGCGGGCTGGCGCTGCTGGGTGAGGTGCTGGGCACCGCGGTGGCGGTGGAGTCGTACGGCCTGTGGATCCACCGCGACCTGCTGACCCGCGCCGGGGCGCGCACCGTACCGCTGCCGGTGGACGACCGCGGCGCCGACGTGTCCGCCCTGTACACCTCGGGGGCGCGTGCCGTCCTCCTCACCCCCGCCCACCAGTACCCCACCGGCGCGCCCCTCCACCCCGACCGGCGCACGGCGGCCGTCGACTGGGCGCGGGCCACCGGCGGACTGGTCCTGGAGGACGACTACGACGGCGAGTTCCGCTACGACCGCCAGCCCGTCGGCGCGCTCCAGGACCTCGACCCGGAGCGGGTGGTCTACCTCGGCACCGCCAGCAAGAGCCTGGCGCCGGGGCTGCGGCTGGGCTGGATGGTGGTGCCCGAGGCGCTGCTCGGCCCCGTCCTGGCCGTCCGCCGCGAGACGGCCGAGACCTGCGGCGCCCTCGACCAGCTCACCCTCGCCGACTTCGTGGACTCGGGGGCGTACGACCGGCACGTGCGCGCCATGCGGCTGCGCTACCGGCGCCGCCGCGACCAGCTGGTGGCCGCGCTCGCCGAGCACGCCCCCGCGGTACGCGTCACGGGCATCGCGGCCGGACTGCACGCCGTGCTGGAACTGCCGCCGGGCGCCGAGGGGCCGGTGCTGGAGGAGGCGGGACGTGCGGGGGTGGCCGTGGAGGGGCTGGCGCGCTTCCGCCACCCGGCCGCCCCGGAGCCCGGGGCCGGGCGCCCGGCCCCGGGCTCCGGGCGCGAGTGGTCCGGCCC
>NZ_JBKJFM010000353.1:0-1063 GCF_046614825.1 Streptomyces nanhaiensis | reverse complement strand
ACGGGGCGTTGGGTCTGGTTCAGGGGTGGCTGGCGGACGAGCGTTTCACCGATTCCCGGCTGGTGCTGCTCACCCGCAACGCCGTCGTCACCTCACCCGAGGACACCCCCAACCTGGAACACACCTCCATCTGGGGCCTCATCCGCTCCGCCCAGTCCGAACACCCCGACCGGATCGTGCTCATCGACACCGACGACCACGACAAATCCACTCACGCAATACCCCGCGCCCTGAGCACCGGTGAATCTCAGATCGCGATCCGCGCAGGCGAGTTCCTCGCACCCCGCCTCACCCGGGCCACCCTCGCGAAAACCGCAGCCCCCGCCTTCCGCCCCGACAGCACAGTCCTGATCACCGGCGCCACCGGCACCCTCGCCGCCCACATCGCCCACCACCTCGCTACCCACCACCAGGTCCAGAACCTGGTCCTGCTCTCCCGCCGCCCCGCCGACACACTCGCCACCACCCTCACCAACCTCGGCGCGAACACCACCATCGTCACCGGGGACGTAACCGACCCCGACACCCTCACCCACGTCCTCACCCACCACCCCGTCACCGCCGTCATCCACACCGCGGCCATCCTCGACGACGCCACCATCGACAACCTCACCCCCCACGCCCTCGACACAGTCCTCAACCCCAAGCTCGACGGCGCCCTCCTCCTCCACCAGCTCACCACCCAACTCACCCCCGACCTGGACGCCTTCGTCCTCTTCTCCTCCGCAGCAGCCACCTTCGGCGGACCCGGACAAGGCGCCTACGCAGCCGCCAACACCTTCCTCGACACCCTCGCCCACCACCGCCACACCCAAGGCCAGCCCGCCACCTCCCTCGGCTGGGGCCTCTGGGAAGACCGCTCCACCATGACCGGCAACCTCACCCACACCGACCTCCACCGCATGACCCGCCACGGAGTGTCCGGGCTGTCCGCGGCCGAGGGGCTGGCGTTGTTCGACGCGGCATGCGAGTCGGGTGAGGCGCATCTGCTGCCGATCCGGCTCGACGTCCGGGCGCTGCGGCGACGGGCCGACGACGGGGAACCCGTACCTGCGTTGCTGCG
>NZ_JBKJFM010000352.1:0-1092 GCF_046614825.1 Streptomyces nanhaiensis | reverse complement strand
TCAAGTGGGATGGGAGTTCAGACGTGTGCTGTGCCGATCTCCCCGGGCCCGGGGCCCCTGCCGGACGCCGCCCGCCTCCGCTCGCCCCCGTCCGCCCCCACCCGCCGCGACGGACCGCCCCCCCCCCGCCGTAGAGCAGATGAGGAGAGGCCGCCGCCCGCGCGGCGGCCAGGCCGCGGACGGCGCGGACGAGCGAGCGGAGGAGACCGGCCCATGGCGAGGAGACGGAACGGACGCATACGCAGGAGCGTCAGGGGGACCGCGGTCACGGCGGCGGCCGTGGCGGCGCTGACCGCCTCGCAGCCCCCCGTGCCGGCCGCCCACCCCTCCCCCGCGGCCGGACGGGCCGCGGCACCGAAGGCGTCCGTCTCGGGCGACGGGCCCTACCTCACCGAACTGCCCCCGCCGCGGACCCCCGGCCCCTCGCCCGAGGCCGGCTCCCCCGCCCCCTCCCCGCTCCTCCCGGCCGCCCGGCGCGGGGGCATCCCGGTCACGGCCCTGGAGGCGTACCGGAGGGCGGACGCGGCGCTCGCCCTCGGCCGGCCGCGGTGCCGGCTGTCCTGGCAACTCCTGGCGGCCATCGGGCAGGTGGAGTCCGGGCACGCACGCGGCGGGCGGGTGACGGCGGACGGCACGGCGGCCCCGCCCATCCTCGGCCCCCGGCTCGACGGCGTGGGCTTCGCGCGCATCACGGACACCGACGGGGGCGCGTACGACGGCGACACCGTCTACGACCGCGCGGTCGGGCCGATGCAGTTCATCCCGTCCACCTGGGCCGCCTGGGGCGCGGACGGCAACGGCGACGGGCGCAGGGACCCGAACAACATCCACGACGCCGCCCTCGCCGCCGGGCGCTACCTGTGCGCGGGCGGCAGGAACCTGTCGAACCCGGCCGACCTGAACCGGGCGATCCTCGGCTACAACCGCTCCGAGGCGTATCTGCGCACCGTCCTGGCGTGGTTCGCGTACTTCCGCGGCGGCCACTTCACCGTCCCCGACGGCTCCGCCGGGCCGGCCGCACCGCAGGGCGCGCGCCCGAAGCCGCCACGCGCGGCTTCGGGCGAGCCGGAGCGCGCCGGCGGGGAGGACGGC
>NZ_JBKJFM010000351.1:0-1094 GCF_046614825.1 Streptomyces nanhaiensis | reverse complement strand
AAAGAAGAAGAGGGAAAAGGAGATAAAAGGGAGAAGGGAGATAAGAGGGGGGATAGACAGAGAGGGGAGGGGGCTGTGGAAGGGGAGGGAGAGGGGCAGTAGGGCGGAAGAAGGGGGGGACGGGGAACCGGGCGGCTCGGCAGACGCAAGGAAGGAACGCAGCAGCCGCGCCGACCGCTCCAGCACCCGGGCCAGGGCCAGCCTCACGTCCTGCGGGCGCTCCCCCTGCTCCAGCACGGCCGTGAGCAGGGGGGCGAGGCAGCCCGGGACGGCGTACAGCCCCGGGGTGGCGGTGGTGCGCAGCAGGCCGAGCCCGGTAAAGGCCTCCAGTGTGGCCGCGGCCTCGTCCGCCCGGCATCCGGTGAGGGCCGCGGCGGTGTGGGCGTCGGCGAGTCCGGCCGGGGCGAGCGCCAGCAGGCGCAGGAAGCGCGCGGCCGGGGGCGGCAGCGAGCCGTGGACCAGGTGGAAGGCGCGCACCAGCGGCCGGGCGACCGCGGCGGTACGGGCGCGGGGCCCGGGGACGGCGGCTCGCGCGGGACCGGGAGGACCACCGGGGAGAGCGCCGGGAAGACCGCCGAAGTGGCCGCCGGGCACGCGTCCCGACGCGTCCTCGGGCGCGTGGGCGTCGTCCGCCGCACCACCGGGCAGGTCGTCGGGGAGAGCGGTGAAGCGCCGGGCCGCCTCGGCGACGGACGCCGTGGGGTGGGCCGCCAGCCAGCCGCCGACCAGGACGAGCGCCGCGGGACGCCCGCCGCACGCCTCGGCCAGGGACTCCGCGGCACGCGGATCGACGGTGACCCGGGGGGTGTCCCCGGCCCGCTTCTCCAGCAGGGCGACGGCCGCCTCGGTGCCGAGACCCTCCAGCGTGCAGGGGCGCACGTCCGGGATGCCGGTCAGCGGCCCGCGGGAGACGGCCAGCACCAGGCATCCGCGGCCGTCAGGCAGCAGGCCGTGAAGCTGTTCGGGAGCGGCCACGTCGTCCAGGAGGAGCAGGGCGCGGCAGTCCGCCAGGGCGGCGCGCAGCGCCTCGGCGAGCTCCACGCCCCCCGCACCGGCGGGAGGCGCGGCCGGGGGGCCGCCGGCCGCGCCGCGGG
>NZ_JBKJFM010000350.1:0-1099 GCF_046614825.1 Streptomyces nanhaiensis | reverse complement strand
CGGGCCAGGGCGCCCGCGCCCAGCGCGACCCCCGCCCCGACCAGCAGGCTGCCGCCCGCCTGCGCCCAGCCGTAGGAGCCGGTGGCCACCAGCGGAGCGGTCAGCGCCGCGCAGACCGGGATGAGCCCGGAGAAGAGTGTGGCCCGCTCGGCGCCGATGCGGCGGACGCCCGCGTACCAGCAGACGAAGCCGACCACCGTGACGACGACCGCCTGCCACAGCAGCGCCGCCGCCTCGGCCGGGTCCGGCATACGCAGCCAGGCCCGGCCGTCGAGCACCACGCCGAGCAGCGCGGCCTCCAGCGCCGCCAGGGCGCAGGCCGCCGCGGACAGCAGCCGGGCGCCCAGCGGGCGCACCAGGGGGACGGCGATCACCGCGAACCCCACCTCGCCCGCCAGCGCGGCGACCGACCACAGCAGTCCGGCGGAGTCGGTGCGGCCCCAGCCCTGTACGGCCAGGGCGCCGGCAGCCACCAGCAGCGCCCCGTACACCACCGCACGCGCGGGCCGGCGGCCGTCAAGGGCGGGGACGACCACGGCCACGACGACCGGCGCGCAGCCGACCAGTACGCCGGGCACCGCGGGCTCGGCGGTCCGCTCCGCGGCCAGTACGGCGAGGTTGAAGCCGACCATGCCCACGGCGGCGAGCAGGGCGAGGCGCGTCCACTGACGTGCCGTCAGAAGACGCAGGGGCGCGAGCGCCCCGCGCCCGAGCAGCGGCAGGAGCAGCAGGCAGGCCAGACCGTAGCGCAGGGCCTGGCCGCCGGCGTGGGGATAGTCGCCGAGCACGCTGTTGGCGGTGAAGGAGGCGCCGACCAGGCAGCAGGCGACGGCGGCGAGCAGGGCGCCGCGGCGGCGCGCGGCCGTGGAGGGGGCGGAGGGGGAGCCGGAGGAGGCGGAGGTCATGGGACCGACGCTAGGAAGCGGCGCGGCCCGGTTTAAGGTCCACTTCCATGACGGTTACGGGGACCACTTCCGGCGAAGACGGAGGCCGGGGCGGGGACGCGGCGGGGCAGGGCGCGGAGCCGGGCGCCGGGCCCGGCGGGGGTGCGGCGTGGGGGCTGCTGCTGCCCGTCTCCTCGGCCCCGCCCCGGCAGCGC
>NZ_JBKJFM010000034.1:0-41456 GCF_046614825.1 Streptomyces nanhaiensis | reverse complement strand
CCGGACCGGCCCGGGCGCGGCGCCGACGTGCCCGCGGAGCTGCGGCGGTGGTGCGCGGACGAGGAGCGGCAGCGGGCCGCGGCCGAACGGCTCGCCGAGGGGCTGTCGTTCCGGCTCACCGCCGCCGACCACACCGGGAGCTACGCGCTGCGGGTGTGGCCCGTCGGCGTGGTCGTCCCCCGTTCGGGCACCTCGCCGCTCACCTATGTGCGCTGGCCCCACCAGCTCCCGCCCTGGTCGCCGGGGCCCCGTCCCGTCGCGGCCTCCCCGCACCGGGGGGCGGGCTCGTACCCCCTGCCCCGGTGACCTGGGCGGGCCCGGCGCCCGCCGCCCGGACCGTGCGGCGGGCCGGTCAGAGTCCGAACTCGTGGAGCGGCAGGTCGAGCAGGTGGCAGACCTCGCGGACCACCACCAGCTCGGCGGCGTCGAAGTAGCCGTCGGCCGCGCCGACGGCTATGCCGATCCGGACGACGGCGCGCGCCTCGGCGGGGCTGCGCGCGGCCTTGGCGATCTCCCGCAGGGCCTCGGCCCGGTTGAGGTCGAAGTCGGTGGTGAGCCGGTCCAGCCAGCCCTCGAAGCGGCCGCGCAGTTCGTCGGCGGGGAAGGCCCTGAGCACGTGGTCGTGCTCGATCAGCTGGGCGACGCGACGGCGTTCGGCCGGGTCGATCGTCCCGTCGGCCGCGGCGACGAGTGCGCACATCGCCATGCTCGCGTCGCGGAACGCGCCGCCCCTGAGTTCGTTCCTCTTCGCCGCCAGCCGGCCCCGCACCGTCCGGGCGGACTCCGCGAGACGGTTCCACAGGGCCATGAACACTCCGGGTGTCGGGAGGAGCCCGGGCCGTGCCGACGCGGCCCGGACGGAAATCGTAAGGGTCCGGCCCCGCCTCGTCGTCCCCGCTCCCAAGGTTTCTACAGAATTGTAGAATCGCAGAGGCGTACCGATGCCGCGGGGGTCCGGAGAGGGCGAAGCGCGTCCTCGCGCCCCGGGATCACGGCCGGCGTCGAAGCCGGAGCAGAACCACGGCCGCGGCGATGGTACTTTGCCAATCCTTTACACTTCATCGGGAGGTCTCGGCAAGACCCGAGGTACCCGGCCCCCGACCGATCCAGAAGGAGCAGCGCACCCACCATGGGCGAACCTCCCAGTACCAGCCGTGCCACCCGCGGCCGCTCCGCGACGATTCCGGGAGCGGGGGTGGCACGGTGACCGAGATCCTGCTCCTGCTGGCGGCACTGGCCCTCGTCCTGGCCTGCGCGGTCTTCGTGGCCGCCGAGTTCTCCCTGACCACCGTCGAGCGGGGCGAGCTGGAGCGCGCCGCCCGCCAGGGGGAACGCGGCGCCGGAAGCGCGCTCAAGGCCGTCCGGCAGCTCACCCTCCAGCTCTCCGGCGCCCAGCTCGGCATCACCGTCACCTCGCTGGTCATCGGCATGCTCGCCGAGCCGTCCCTGGCCGCGCTGCTGCGCGGACCGCTGCGCGACGCCGGGCTGGGCCCGGCCGCCTCCTCGGTGGCCACCGTGCTGGGCGTGGCCGTCTCCACGGTGGTGCTGATGGTGGTCGGCGAGCTGGTGCCCAAGAACTGGGCGATCTCCAGCCCGCTGGCGGTCGCCCGCGTCGTCGCCGGACCGCAGCGCGGCTTCACCGCCGTCTTCGGGCCCTTCATCCGCCATCTGAACGGCACCGCCAACCGCTTCGTGCGCCGCTTCGGCCTGGAGCCCACCGAGGAGCTGGCCTCCGCGCGCAGCCCGGACGAACTGGTCTCACTGGCCCGCCGCTCCGCCAAGGAGGGCGCGATCGAGGAGGACTCCGCCGAACTGTTCGTGCGCACCCTCCACCTGAGCGAGCTGAGCGCGGAGAACGTGATGACCCCGCGCGTGGACGTACGCGCCCTGGAGGCGCACGCCACCGCCGCCGACGCCGAGAACCTCACCCTGGCCACCGGCCTGTCGATTTTCCCGGTCTACCGCGGCACCCTGGACGAGGTGATCGGCACCGTCCACATCCGCGACGTCCTGGCCCTCCCGGCCGGCCGGCGCCCCGCCACCCCCGTCACCGAACTGCTCGGCGAGCCGCTGCTGGTGCCCGAGACCCTCCCGGTGGACCGGCTGCTGGAGCGCCTGCGCGCCCGCCGCACCATCGCGGTCGTCATCGACGAGTACGGCGGCACCGCGGGAGTCGCCTCCGTGGAGGACATCGTCGAGGAGGTCGTCGGCGAGGTCCGCGACGAGCACGACCCGCTGGAGGAGCCCGACCTGCGCCCCGCCGCCCCCGCCCCCGACGGACGGGCGCGCTGGGAGGCCGACGGCGGCGCCCGCCTGGACGTGCTGGCCGCGATCGGACTGGCCGCGCCAGAAGGCCCCTACGAGACCACCGCCGGCCTGATCGCCGCCCGGCTGGAGCGCATTCCCGTACCCGGCGACACCGTCGAGATCGACGGCTGGGAGCTGCGCGTCCTCGACGTCGACCACCACCGCGCCGACCGCATACGGATCACCGCACCCGCGGGGGCCGCCTCCGCCGGAGCGGCCGGCCGCGCCCACCGGGAGGACGCCCGATGACCGCCCTGCAACTGACCATCGGCGCCCTGATGATCCTGGTCAACGCCTTCTTCGTGGGCGCCGAGTTCGCCCTGATCTCGGTGCGCCGCAGCCAGATCGAGCCGCACGCCGAGAAGGGCGTCAGGCGGGCCCGCACCACGCTGTGGGGCCTGGAGCACCTGTCGGCGATGATGGCCACCGCCCAGCTGGGCATCACCGCCTCCTCCCTGGTGCTGGGCGCGGTCGCCGAACCGGCGATCGCCCACCTGCTGGAGCCGTCCTTCGAGGCCGCCGGCGTCCCCGGCGCCCTGGTCCACCCGATCGCCTTCGTCATCGCGCTGTCCCTGGCGACCTATCTGCACATGCTCATCGGCGAGATGGTGCCCAAGAACATCGCCCTGGCCGCTCCCGTGCCCACCTCCCTGCTGCTGGGGCCGCCGCTGGTGGCCCTCACCCGCGCACTGCGGCCGGTGATCTTCGGTATCAACGCCTTCGCCAACGCCCTGCTGCGTCTGCTCAGGGTCGAGCCGAGGGGCGAGGTCGCCTCGATCTTCACCGACGCCGAACTCGCCCGCATGGCGCGGGAGGCCAGCGAGGCCGGGCTGATCGAGCCGGGCGGCCACGAGCGGCTGCGCGAGGCGCTGGAGCTGGGCAGCCGCCCGGCGGCCGAGGTGCTGGTGCCCCTGGCCCAGATGCACACCGTCGGCCACAACGTCACCCCCGACGAACTGGAGCGCACCGCCACCACGGTCGGCTTCTCCCGGCTGCCGGTCACCGGCCCCGGCGGCACCGTGCTGGGATACCTGCACGTCAAGGACGCCATCGGCGTCGTGCACCGCGACCGGCCCTTCCCGCCCGAGGCGCTGCGCACCGTCGTACGCCTGGAGGCCGGCACCCCGCTGGACGACGTCCTCACCACCATGCGCGCCGCAGGCACCCACCTGGCCGCCGTCACCGGCGACCGAGGCGAGCTGCTGGGCTTCGTCACCATGGAGGACGTCCTGGAGAAGCTGGTCGGCCCGGCCCCGGCCGCGCGCTGAGCGGCCGTTCCGGGCGCACCGTTCCGGGCCGCCGGTCCGGGGCCGTTCCAGAGCCGGTCCCGGGCCGCCCCGCACCGGCCGCCGTCAGCCGTCCTCCTCCCACGGCTCCCCGGTCTTCGCCAGGTGGATCACCGCGTGACCGTAACCGGGCCAGTCGGTGGGGCAGGGCGGCCCGACATGGACCTGGACGGTGATGTCGGAGCGGTCGTCGGGCCCGCCCATCAGCAGGAGCTCCAGTTCGGAGGCGATGTCGCACAGGTCCTCGGCCACCTCGGGCGTCTCCCTGGCCACCGCCGCGTGGATGACCACCTCGCCGGCGCGCGGCTCCACCGACAGCCCCAGGACGTCCCCGCCGACGCGGCCCAGCGCGGCCTGGCATGTGCGCAGCAGTAACTGGTCGCGGCGGAGCAGCGCCCGCACCTCGTCGGGCGGCAGACTGGGCGCGTAGTACAACTCGGCGGGGTGGCGCATGCGCGTACGGTAGGGGCTCGCCGCGCGCTCCGCCACGGGAACGCCCTCATCCGTATCGCACCGTCACCGAGCCCGCGCCCGGCTACCGGAACCGCGCCCGGCACAGGGCGGCCAGCTCCCGCGCCAGCGGCCCGCTCCCCGCCACCAGGACCGGGGCCCCGAAGGCGTACGGCCGTCCGTCCCCGTCCAGCACCGTCCATCCGCGGCGGCGCAGCAGCGCCGCCCCGGCGGCCACGTCCCACGGCTTGGCACCGACGCACACGCAGGCGTCCAGCCAGCCCTCGGCCACACCGATCAGGTCCAGGCTCATACAGCCCTGCATCCGCACCCGGTACGCCCGTTCCAGCAGGGCGGCCAGCAGTCTCCCGGACGGGGAGCCGCCCCCTCCCGCCCCCGTGACGCCGACCACCGCCCGGGACAGCTCCCGGGCGCCGGCCGGCTCCGGGACGTCCCGGCCCGCCGTGTCCGTGTCCGGTGCCGGGTCCGTGCTCCATCGACGGCCCAGGGCCGGAGCGTGGACCACGCCCAGCGCGGGCTCGCCGCCGTCCACCAGACCCAGGGAGACGGCGTGCGGCGGGGCGCCGCGCGTGAAGTTCATCGTGCCGTCGATCGGATCCAGCAGCCAGCAGCGGGGCGGCACCGAACCCCCCTCCTCCCGGTCCGTCTCCTCGCCGACGACCGGGATGCCGGGCGCGTGCTCCCGCAGCACGCGTGTGATGCGCCGCTCCACCTCGGCGTCGGCGGCCGTGACCTCCTCGCCCGACGCCTTGAACCTCCGCCGCGACCACTCGTCCCCAGCCTCCGCGAGCCACCGGACCCCGGCGTCGACGGCCGCTTCGGCGACGCCGAGCAGACGGGCGAGCGGCTCACGGTCGGGTCCCACAACAGGTTCGGTGCGCATTCCCCCAGTGTTTCCGCGGACTCGCCTCCCATCCGCGGCGGGCGGGCCGTACGAGCGAGGGAGGCCCGGCGCATGGTTCTGTGTGTGCACGCGGACCACTTCGAGGCGTGGTTGATGAAGCCCTTCTGCGAGCGAGTTGTGAACTTAGTTTCCGTGTCATATGGTTGTTCGCGGAGCGCGCGCCCATAGCCCGTCGGTCGACCCGGCCCGGTGGGGCGTGCCGGGGTCCGCCCCGGCCGAGCGCCGTGCCTCTGAGGTCCGGAGGCAGCAGCATGAGAAGAGGGGGGTCTGATGGCCCAGCACAATCCCGGTCCCCAGTACCAGCAGTGGGGCCCCGGTCGGCCGCAGCAGCCGATGCCGTCGGCGCCGCCGCCGAAGAAGCCCGGCGCGGGGAAGATCATCGGCTTCGGCTGCCTCGGCGCCGTCGCCTTCTTCGTCGTGATCGGCGTCATCGGTGCGGCTCTCGGCGCGGGCGGTGACGAGAGCGAGGGGAAGCCTCCGGCGTCGTCGGCGCCGAAGCAGCCCGGTGGCGGGGAGGGGAAGGGGGGGAAGGACGAGGAGAAGCCGCGGGAGGAGCCCGAGGAGGAGGCTCCCGCACCGATCCGGATCACGGCGGAGACCACCGACTTCCGGCCCACCGTCCTCACCGACGGCGAGGAGCACACCTCCGTGCTGGTCACGGTCGTCAACAACGGCGCGGAGAAGGTCGACGTCAACCCGCTGTACTTCGACGTCACGGCCGCGGACGGCTCCAAGTACGACGTCGAACTCGCCGCGGACGAGCGCCAGATCGACACGGTCGAACTGGCCAGGGGTGAGAAGGTCACCGGCACCGTCACGGTCGAGGGGGAGATCGAACCCAGGACGGTCACCTTCACCAACGGCCTCTTCGGCGACTCGGTCAGGGCGGACGTCGGATAGCGGCCGAGCCGGGGCCCGGGCGCCGGGCGCGGAGCCGGGGCCCGGGGCCGGGCGGCTGCGCCGGTGGCACGAGGACGGGGAGCGGCAGCGGGCCGCGGCCGAACTGCCGGCGCGGGGAGAGCCGTTCCACCTCGCCGTCGCCGACCGCACCGGCACGTACGTGCTGAGCGCCGGGCCCGTCGGCACCGCCGCCCGTAGACCTGCCGCCCGGTAGGGCTGCCGCACCGCCGGTCCGGCACCGGGGGACGCTGGGGAGGTGCCCGGGGTGCGGCTGGTAGACCTGGGGGCGTGAACAACGGACAGGCGCACGGAAGCGGCGGGGCCGGCAGGACCGGCGGAGACGCCGGAGGCGGCCCGGAGGAGGCGCGCCACCCGGCGCCGTACGGGCGGCCCGGGGGCAGGGTGGGCGAACTCCAGCGCAGACTGGCCGAGTTCGCGGCGGCGCGGCGGTGGGAGCCGTACCACACGCCGAAGAACCTGGCGATGGCGCTGGGCGTGGAGGCCGCCGAACTGGCCGAGATCTTCCAGTGGATGACACCCGAGGAGTCGGCACGGGTGATGGACGACCCGGACGCGGCGGGGCGGGTCGCGGACGAGGTCGCCGACGTCCTGGCCTATCTGCTGCAGTTCTGCGAGGTGCTGGGGATCGACGCACCTGCCGCGCTGGAAGCGAAGATCGAGCGGAACGAACGACGCTTCCCCGTTGCGGAGAGTGACGAAGGAGTCGGCGGGGAAGTCGGTGAGACGGACGGCCCCGGCGGCGCGCAGGGGAAGGCCAATCGTCACTCTTCGGAGTGAAGGCGTTCTCGACAGTGTCGAGTTTTTCCACAGTTTTCCCGAACCCCCTAGCCAAACGCGACTGCGGGTATCACGCTGGGTAGCGAATTATCGCGGAGGGAAAAGGTGGATGGATGCGGTACCACTCATTGAGATCACGCGGCGAGCGCTCGCACACAGTGAGGAAGCGGCTGACGTCGTTACCGAGGCGTGGCAGGCGCAGGCGCTCGCGGAGGCGGTAGGGGTCCACCTGGCCATGACGGGCCCGCCCGAGGTGCGGGCCCAGGCCGGTGGACTGCGGGAGGCGAGCGGCCGCGCCTGCGGTTCGCTGCGCGGTCCCGGGCAGCGGTCCGACGGGGCGCGCGCCGCCCACCTGACGGAGATGAGCGACCCCCTGTCGGCCCTGCACGAACTGGGCGATCTGCTGGGCGAGGCCGGGGGCGCCCTGGTGCGGGTGGCGGTCGACGCGGAGGAGGAGGGGCTCTACTGGAGGTGCATCGAGGGCATCGACGCCGCCGACGAGTGCGGTGACAGGGTGACGGCGATCCTCAGGCGGCTCGCCCTCAGACCCAGGCCGTTCCGCCGGGCCCCGCCCATGGGCGGGGCCGGGGCCCGGCCCGTGGACGAGGGCGTGGGCGAGGGCGAGGCCGCCGCACCGGTGTGCGAGGACGGCCTGCCGGTACGGGAGGGCGCGTAGCGAAGGTGCAGGATGGAGGGCATGGATCTGCGCATCTTCACCGAACCCCAGCAGGGCGCCTCCTACGACACCCTCCTCACGGTCGCCAAGGCCACCGAGGACCTGGGCTTCGACGCCTTCTTCCGCTCCGACCACTACCTGAAGATGGGCGGTGTCGACGGGCTGCCCGGCCCGACGGACGCCTGGATCACCCTGGCCGGCCTCGCCCGCGAGACCAGGCGCATCCGGCTGGGCACCCTGATGACCGCGGCCACCTTCCGGCTGCCGGGTGTCCTGGCCATCCAGGTGGCGCAGGTCGACGCCATGTCGGGCGGACGCGTCGAACTCGGCCTGGGCGCCGGATGGTTCGAGGCGGAGCACACCGCGTACGGCATCCCGTTCCCCAGGGAGAAGTTCTCCCGGCTGGAGGAGCAGCTGGAGATCGTCACCGGGCTGTGGGCCACCGAGCCGGGCAAGACGTTCACCTACGACGGCGCCCACTACAAGCTCGCCGACTCGCCCGCGCTGCCCAAGCCCGCACAGGCCAGGGTCCCCGTTCTCATCGGAGGGATGGGAGCCAAGCGCACCCCGGCTCTGGCCGCGCGCTTCGCCGACGAGTTCAACGTCCCCTTCGTCTCCGTCGAGGACAGCGAGCGGCAGTTCGGCCGGGTGCGGGCCGCCGCCGAGGAGCACGGCCGCGCCGCGGACGATCTGACCTACTCCAACGCCCTGGTCGCCTGCGTGGGCCGGGACGACGCCGAGGTGGCGCGGCGCGCGGCGGCCATCGGCCGCGAGGTGGCGGAGCTGAAGGAGAACGGACTGGCCGGCTCCCCGGCCGAGGTGGTCGACAAGATCGGCCGCTACGCCGAGGCGGGCTCCTCCCGTATCTACCTCCAGATCCTGGACCTGCACGACCTGGACCACCTGGAGCTGATCTCCTCCCAGGTGCAGAGCCAACTGGGGTGAGCCCGGCATGAGCACAACGCCCGCGCCGCCGCCCGTGCCCGCGCCGGGTCTTCCGCTCGCGGACGCCCTGGCACGCGGCCCCCTCGTCCTCGACGGCGGGCTGTCCAACCAGCTCCAGGCACAGGGCTGCGACCTGTCCGACGAGCTGTGGTCGGCCCGGCTGCTCGCCGACGACCCCGCCCAGGTGGAGGCGGCCCACACCGCCTACGTACGGGCGGGGGCGCGGGTGCTCATCACCGGCAGCTACCAGGCATCCCACCCAGGCTTCGCCCGGCACGGGCTCGGCCGGAAGGAGACCGACGCCCTGCTGCGCCGCAGCGTGGCCCTGGCCCGCGCCGCCGCGGGCACGGCCGGCGGGCCGGTGTGGGTGGCCGCCTCGGTCGGCCCGTACGGCGCGGTGCTCGCCGACGGCAGCGAGTACCGCGGCCGTTACGGGCTGACGGTCGCCGAGCTGGAGCGTTTCCACCGGCCCCGCGTCGAGGCGCTGGCGGCGGCCGCCCCGGACGTCCTGGCCCTGGAGACGGTGCCCGACGCCGACGAGGCCGAGGCCCTGCTGCGCGCCGCGGCCGGCTGCGGGGTGCCGGTGTGGCTGTCGTACACCGTCGCCGGCCCGCGCACCCGCGCCGGCCAGCCGCTGCCGGACGCCTTCGCCGTCGCCTCCGGCAACGACCAGGTGATCGCGGTCGGCGTCAACTGCTGCGACCCGCGCGACGCCGCGCCCGCCGTACGCCTGGCGGCGCGGGCCACGGGAAAGCCGGTGGTCGTCTACCCCAACAGCGGTGAGGGCTGGGACGCGGCGCGCGGCGCCTGGACGGGCGAGGCCGCCTTCGATCCGGCCGCCGCCCGCACATGGGTACGCGACGGCGCCCGGCTGGTCGGCGGCTGCTGCCGGGTGGGCCCGGCCGAGATCGCCGCCCTGGCGGCGGAACTCGGAACGAGGACGGGGCGGGAGATCGAGCCGGGAACGGAACCGGAAGGGTAGCCGGGCCAGGCGCTCCGCCACGCCGGAAAACCGGTGGGGCGGCCCACTCGAACGGGTCATACTCGCTCGGGTGTTCCTGACGATGACCACCACCGGCAGCGCCGAGCGGCCCGCCACCGACCTCGGATTCCTGCTGCACAAACACCCCGACCGGGCGCAGGAGTTCTCCACCTCCCACGGCACCGCGCACGTCTTCTACCCCGAGGCGGAGGCCGAGCGCTGCACCGCGGCGCTGCTGCTGGAGGTCGACCCCGTCGCCCTGGTCCGCCGCGGCCGTGGCAAGGGGCGCGGCGGCGCACCCGACTCGGCCCTGGCCCAGTACGTCAACGACCGCCCGTACGCGGCCTCCTCGCTGCTGGCCGTGGCGCTGGGCGCGGTGTTCTCCAGCGCGCTCAAGGGCCAGTGCCGGGCCCGCCCCGAACTGCCCGGGCGCGAGCTGCCCCTGCGGATCGAGGTGCCCGCGCTGCCCGCCCGCGGCGGCACCGAGCTGGTCCACCGCCTCTTCCGGCCGCTGGGCTGGACCGTCGGCGCCGAACCGGTGCCGCTGGACGCACGCTTCCCCGACTGGGGCGACTCCCGCTACGTGTCGCTGGTGCTGGAGGGCGAGGCGCGGCTCGCCGACGCGCTGCGCCACCTGTACGTCCTGCTGCCGGTGCTGGACGACGCCAAGCACTACTGGGTCGCCCCCGACGAGGTGGACAAGCTGCTGCGCGCCGGCGAGGGCTGGCTGGAGCACCACCCCGAGCAGGAGCTCATCGCCGGCCGCTACCTCGCCCGCCGCCGGGGCCTCACCCGCGAGGCCCTGGAGCGCCTGGAGCTCGCCCGTCTGGCCGAGGCCGACGGCAGCGAGCCCGGGGAACTGGACAACGCCGTGGACGAGAGCACCGACACCGACGAGCGCCCCGCCCCGCTGGCCGTCCTGCGCCGAGAGGCGATCCTGGCCGCCCTGCGCGAGGCGGGTGCCGCCCGTGTCCTGGACCTGGGCTGCGGACAGGGCCAGTTGGTGCGGGAGCTGCTGAAGGACGCCCGCTTCACCGGGATCACGGGTGTGGACGTGTCGATGCGCGCCCTGCACGAGGCGCGGCGCAGACTGCGCCTGGAGCGGATGTCCGAGCGGCAGGCCGCCCGCGTCACCCTCACCCAGGGCTCGCTGACGTACACCGACCCGCGGCTGTCCGGCTACGACGCGGCCGTGCTCAGCGAGGTGATCGAGCACATCGACCCGCCGCGTCTGCCCGCGGCCGAGTACGCGGTCTTCGGCGCGGCCCGGCCGGGGACGGTCGTGGTCACCACTCCCAACGCCGAGTACAACGTTCGCTGGGAGACCCTGCCCGCGGGCGAGGTGCGCCACCACGACCACCGCTTCGAGTGGACCCGCGAGGAGTTCCGCGCCTGGGCGCGCGCGGTGGCCGAACGGCACGGCTACACGGTGGAGTTCCGGCCCGTCGGCGAAGACGACCCCGAGGTCGGCCCGCCCACCCAGCTCGCCCTGTTCCGCCTGGCCGCCGAGGCTCCGATCAGCGAGACATCGAACGGTGAGACACCGAACACCGGGGCACCGGACACCGGGGCCCCGAACACCGCGAAGGAGGCAGCCGCATGACGGACCGCACCCCGGCGCCCGCCCCTGCCGGTACCACGGAACCCGCCCCGGCCCCCGCGAAGGCGCTCGCCGTGCCCGACCTGTCCCTGGTGGTGCTGGTCGGCACCACCGGGGCGGGCAAGTCCACCTTCGCCCGCACCCACTTCGCGCCCACCCAGGTCGTCTCCTCCGACTTCTGCCGGGGCCTGGTCGCCGACGACGAGAACGACCAGAGCGCCAGTTCCGACGCCTTCGACGTGCTGCACTACATCACCGGCAAGCGGCTGGCCGCCGGGCGCCTGACCGTGGTGGACGCCACCAACGTGCAGACCGAGGCCCGCCGGCAGCTGGTGATGCTGGCCCGCGAGCACGACGTGCTGCCCGTGGCGATAGTCCTGGACGTCCCGGAGCGCGTCTGCGCCGAGCGCAACGCCGCCCGCCCCGACCGCGCGGACATGCCCGCCCACGTCATCCCGCGCCAGCGGCGCGAACTGCGCCGCTCCCTGCGCTCCCTGGAGCGCGAGGGCTTCCGCAAGGTGCACGTCCTGCGCGGGGTGGAGGAGGTGGCCGCCGCCCGGATCGAGCTGGAGCGGCGCTACAACGACCTGCGGCACCTGGCCGGCCCGTTCGACATCGTCGGCGACGTCCACGGCTGCCGCGCCGAACTGGAGGCACTGCTGGGCAGGCTCGGCTACGCGATCGAGCGGGACGCGGCCGGCCGCGCGGTGGACGCGAGCCACCCCGAGGGGCGCACCGCCGTGTTCGTCGGCGACCTCGTCGACCGCGGCCCCGACAGCCCCGGAGTGCTGCGCCTGGTCATGGGCATGGTCGCCGCGGGGCACGCACTGTGCGTCCCCGGCAACCACGAGAACAAGCTCGGCCGGTACCTGAGGGGCCGCAACGTCCGGCACACCCACGGACTCGCCGAGACGATCGAGCAGCTGGAGAGGGAGGCCGCCGCGGACCCGGAGTTCCCCGCGCGGGTGGAGGAGTTCATCGGCTCGCTCGTCAGCCACTACGTGCTCGACGGCGGCGCGCTGGTCGTCTGCCACGCCGGACTGCCCGAGAAGTACCACGGCCGAACCTCCGGCCGGGTCCGCTCCCACGCCCTGTACGGCGACACCACCGGCGAGACCGACGAGTTCGGCCTGCCCGTGCGCTACCCGTGGGCCGAGGACTACCGGGGCCGGGCCGCCGTCGTGTACGGCCACACCCCCACCCCGCGCGCGACCTGGCTCAACAACACCGTCTGCCTGGACACCGGCTGCGTCTTCGGCGGCGCCCTGACCGCCCTGCGCTGGCCCGAACGCGAACTGGTGGACGTACCCGCCGAGCGGGTCTGGTACGAGCCGGTGAAGCCGCCGGCGACGGACGCGCCCGGCGGGCACGAGGGCCGCCCGCTCGCCCTGGCCGACGTGCACGGCCGCCGCGTGGTGGAGACCCGCCACGCAGGCCGCGTCGCGGTGCGCGAGGAGAACGCCGCCGCCGCGCTGGAGGTGATGAGCCGCTTCGCGATCGACCCGCGCCTGCTGCCCTACCTCCCGCCGACGATGGCGCCCTGCGCCACCTCGAAGCTGGAGGGCTACCTGGAGCACCCGGCCGAGGCGTTCGCCGAGTACCGGGCGGCGGGCGTGGCGAAGGTGGTGTGCGAGGAGAAGCACATGGGCTCGCGCGCCGTCGCCCTGGTCTGCCGCGACGCGGCCGCCGCGGCCGAGCGGTTCGGCGTGACCGGCGGGGAGACGGGCGCGCTCCACACCCGCACCGGACGCCCGTTCTTCGACGACCGGGCCGTCACCGAGGAGGTCCTCGCCCGCCTGCGCGCCGCCGCCGACGGCGCCGGGCTGTGGGAGGAGCTGGACACCGACTGGCTCCTGCTGGACGCCGAGCTGCTGCCCTGGTCGCTGAAGTCGGCCGGGCTGCTGCGCCGGCAGTACGCGGCGGTCGGCGCCGCCGCGGGAGCCGTCTTCCCCGGCGCGCTGGCCGCCCTGGAGACGGCGGCCGCCCGGGGCGCCCGGGTGGACGGGCTGCTGGCGCGGCAGCGGGAGCGCGCGGCGGACACGGAGGCGTTCACCGCGGCGTACGGCCGCTACTGCCGGCCGGTGGACGGGCTCGACGGTGTGGAGCTCGCGCCCTTCCAGATCCTGGCCTGCCGCGGCCGCAGCCTGGCCGCCGTACCGCACGTCGACCAGCTCGCCTGGCTGGACCGGCTGGCCGACGCCGACGGCACCGGGCTGCTGCGCCGCACCGGGCGCCTGGTGGTGGACACCGGAGACGAGGCGTCCGTCGCGGCGGGCACCGACTGGTGGCTGGAGCTGACGGAGGCCGGGGGCGAGGGCATGGTCGTCAAACCGCTGGACGCCCTGGTGCGCGGCCCGGACGGGCGGCTGGTCCAGCCGGGCGTGAAGTGCCGGGGACGGGAGTACCTGCGGATCGTCTACGGACCGGAGTACGTCCGAGAGGAGAACCTGCGGCGGCTGCGGGTGCGCCACCTGGGCCACAAGCGCTCCCTGGCGCTGCGCGAGTACGCGCTCGGCCTGGAGGCGCTGGACCGGCTGGCGCGGGGCGAGCCGCTGTGGCGGGTGCACGAGGCGGTCTTCGCCGTCCTCGCCCTGGAGTCGGAGCCGGTCGACCCCAGGCTGTGACCGCGTACCGGGGTGTAGCCGCCCGGCTCGGGGTGAGGATGGTGGCATGGGATTCCACGTCGACTCCGAGGCCGGGCGGCTGCGCCGCGTCATCCTGCACCGCCCCGACCTGGAACTGAAACGGCTCACCCCGACCAACCGGGACGACCTGCTCTTCGACGACGTGCTGTGGGTGCGGCGGGCCCGCCAGGAGCACGACGGCTTCGCCGACGTCCTGCGCGACCGGGGTGTGGAGGTCCACCTGTTCGGCGATCTGCTGGCGGAGTCCCTCGAGATCCCCGCCGCACGCGCCTTCGTCCTGGACCGCACCTTCCACGAGAAGGAGTACGGGCCGCTGGCCACCGACCACCTGCGGGCCGTCTTCGACGAGATGTCCGGGGCGGAGCTGGCCGAGGCGCTGGTGGGCGGGATGACCAAGCGGGAGTACCTGGAGCGGCATCCCGAGCCGGTCTCGGTGCGCTTCCACGTGATGGACCCGGACGACTTCCTGGTCGCCCCGCTGCCCAACCACCTGTTCACCCGCGACACCTCCGCCTGGATCTACGACGGGGTCTCCATCAACGCCATGCGCTGGCCCGCCCGGCAGCGCGAGACGATCCACTTCGAGGCGATCTACCACCACCACCCGCTGTTCGCCCGGCCCTCCGGAGCACCGGGCCCCGGCGCAGAGGACTCGGACCCCTCGCGGGAGGGCTTCCACGTCTGGTCCGAGGGCCAGGGCGCCTACCCCTCCACCATCGAGGGCGGTGACGTGCTGGTCATCGGCAACGGCGCGGTGCTCATCGGGATGAGCGAGCGCACCACCCCGCAGGCTGTGGAGATGCTCGCCCGCGGCCTGTTCGCGGCGGGTTCGGCCCGCACCATCGTGGCCCTGGACATGCCCAAGAAGCGTGCCCTGATGCATCTGGACACGGTGATGACGATGGTCGACGGCGACACCTTCACCCAGTACGCGGGCCTGGGCATGCTCCCCTCCTACACCATCGAGCCCGGCGCGGCCGAGTCGGAGCTGAAGGTCACCGACCACCCGCCCGAGCACATGCACCGCGCCATCGCCGCGGCCCTGGGCCTGGACGGCATCCGAGTGCTGACCGCCACCCAGGACGTGCACGCCGCCGAGCGCGAGCAGTGGGACGACGGCTGCAACGTGCTGGCCGTCGAGCCGGGGGTGGTCATCGCCTACGAGCGCAACGTCACCACCAACACCCATCTGCGCAAATGCGGAATCGAGGTCATCACCATCCCCGGCAGCGAGCTTGGCCGGGGCCGGGGCGGGCCGCGCTGCATGAGCTGCCCGGTCGAGCGCGACGCGGTGTAGGCACGGCACGGGTGCGGGCACGGCCGCGACCGCGGGCCGCGGGCCGCGGTCGCGGGGAGTCCGGAGGGTCCTGGGCGTACAGGGGCGCCTGGCGGCGTATGGTGCCGCCGGAGGACACCCTGCCTGCATAGTGATACGAGAGTGCGTATATACTTCCGGCTTTCCCGCCGTATCCGACGCGACAGTCCCTAGGAGCCCCCCATGGCGATCGATCTCACGGGCCGCCACTTCCTCAAGGAGCTGGACTTCACTCCCGAGGAGTTCCGCCACCTGGTCGAGCTGGCCGCCGAGCTGAAGGCGGCCCGGCGGGCGGGGACCGAGGAGCAGCGGCTGCGCGGGCGCAACATCGCGCTGATCTTCGAGAAGACCTCCACCCGCACCCGCTGCGCCTTCGAGGTCGCCGCCGCCCAGCAGGGGGCCCACACCACCTACCTCGACCCGTCCGGCTCCCAGATCGGCCACAAGGAGTCGGTGCGGGACACCGCCCGGGTGCTGGGGCGGATGTACGACGCCATCGAGTACCGGGGCAGCGGCCAGGAGGCCGTCGAGGAGCTGGCAGCCCACGCCGGCGTCCCCGTCTACAACGGGCTCACCGACGACTGGCACCCCACCCAGATGCTCGCCGACGTGCTCACCATGACCGAGCACTGCGACAAGCCGCTGAACGGGACCGCCTACGCCTACCTCGGCGACGCCCGCAACAACATGGGCAACTCCTACCTGGTCACCGGTGCCCTGCTCGGCATGGACGTCCGCATCGCCGCGCCGCGGAGCCTGTGGCCGGAGGAGTCCGTGGTGGCCGCGGCCCGCTCCCTGGCCGAGCGCACCGGCGCCCGCATCACCCTCACCGAGAAGGTGGAGGAGGGCGTGCTGGGGGCCGACTTCGTCGCCACCGACGTGTGGGTGTCGATGGGCGAGCACAAGGAGGTCTGGGAGGAGCGCATCGAGCTGCTGCGGCCGTACGCCGTGACCATGGACGTCCTGCGCGCCACCGGCAACCCGCGCGTCCGCTTCCTGCACTGCCTGCCCGCCTTCCACGACCTGGGCACGGCCGTGGGCCGGGAGATCCACCAGCGGTACGGCCTGGAGTCGCTGGAGGTGACGGACGAGGTGTTCGAGTCGGAGCACTCGGTCGTCTTCGACGAGGCGGAGAACCGCATGCACACCATCAAGGCCGTCATGGTCGCCACCCTCGCGGGGGCGTAGGCGCTGCCACCCTCGCGGGGGCGTAGGCGCTGCCACCCTCGCGGGGGCGTGGGCGCTGCCGTCCTCGCGGGGGCGTGGGTGCTGCCGTCCTCGCGGGGGCGTGGGCGCTGTGGACGGGCGTTGTCAGAGGGTGCCCCTAGGCTCCGGAGGACACCTTCCGTCCGGACCGGAAAGGCCCCCATGCCCGCCCAGCGAAGCCCGCGGACCTCACGGATTCCGCCGCCCCCGCCGCCTCCGCCCGTCCCGCGCGAACTGGCCGACCTGCCCTACGCGGAGTACCTCCAGCCCTTCGACGCCGGCGGGCGGCTGGAGCGGGAGCGCGCCTACGACACCGTCCACTTCGACGGCGAGGGCTTCCGGGACGCGGACGCCGGCGGCGCCGGCTTCGTCGAGTCCGCCTTCACCTCGGTGGAGTTCGACGGCGGCCGCTACCGGCGGGCGCGCTTCAACGACGTGTGGCTGCACACCGTGCGCTGGGTGGGCGCGGATCTGGCCGAGACCGACTGGACGGACGCCGAGGCCGTCTCCGGCGCGCTGGCCGGGGTGGAGGCGTTCGAGGCGCGGATGCGCCGCGTGACGTTCTTCAACTGCAAGTTCGACTCGGTCAACCTCCGTGCCGCGCGCCTGCGCGACGTGTGCTTCGTGGACTGCCTGCTGCGCGACGTGGACTTCGGGGAGGCGGCCCTGGAGGGTGTCGCCTTTCCCGGCTCGGTCCTGGACGGGGTGCGGCTGGAGAAGGCGAGGCTCGCGCGGGTCGATCTGCGCGGCGCGGCCGGACTGGGGATCACGGCGGGCCACGACTCGCTCAGGGGCGCGATCGTCAGCCCGGCGCAACTACTGGACCTCGCCCCCGCGCTCGCCCGGGCGCTCGGCATCGAGGTCCGCGACGACTGAGGAGACGCACTGTGCAGGCACATCCGTTACGAGCCCGGGGACCCGGCGGGGGAAATCCCCGGGAAGCGATGAGTCCGGGGCCGCCGGACGGTCCGATGGTCGAGGGAAACCGCACAACTGCCGAGCGACGAGGACGACGGAACATGGACGAGAACGCATCCGGCCTGGCGATCGAGACATCGGGGCTGGTCAAGGTGTTCGGGGAGACCCGCGCGGTGGACGGCGTGGACCTCGCCGTGCCGGCGGGCACGGTCTACGGGGTCCTCGGTCCCAACGGGGCGGGCAAGACCACCACGGTCAAGATGCTCGCCACCCTGCTGCGCCCCGACGGCGGCCGGGCCCGGGTCTTCGGGCACGACGTGCTGCACGAGGCCGACGCCGTACGCGCCCGGGTGAGCCTGACCGGCCAGTACGCGTCGGTGGACGAGGACCTGACCGGGGTGGAGAACCTGGTCCTGCTGGGCAGGCTGCTGGGCCACCGCAAGCCCGCGGCCCGGCGGCGGGCCGAGCAGCTGCTGGAGGCGTTCGGGCTCGCCGAGGCGGCGGGCAAGCAGGTCAAGAACTACTCGGGCGGCATGCGGCGCCGCATCGACATCGCCGCGTCCATCCTCAACACCCCCGACCTGCTCTTCCTGGACGAGCCGACCACCGGCCTGGACCCGCGCAGCCGCAACCAGGTGTGGGACATCGTGCGGGCGGTGGTCGCCCGGGGCACCACGGTGCTGCTGACCACCCAGTACCTCGACGAGGCCGACCAGCTCGCCTCCCGTATCGCCGTCATCGACCACGGGAAGGTCATCGCCGAGGGCACCAAGGGCGAGCTGAAGGCCTCGGTGGGCGCCGGCGCGGTGCACCTGCGGCTGCGGGACGCCGACCGGCGGCCCGAGGCCGAGCGGCTGCTCGCCCGCGTCCTGGGGGCGCGGGTCCAGCTCGACCCCGACCCGGTGGCCCTGACCGCCCGCGTCGGCCTGCACGGCGACGGTGCGGGCGCGGCCGAACAGGCCTCCCGGGCGCTGGCGGAGCTGGCCCGGTCCGGCATCACCGTCGACACCTTCTCGCTGGGCCAGCCCAGCCTGGACGAGGTCTTCCTCGCCCTCACCGACCGCCCCGCCGCCCGTACCGCCGCCCCCGCGAACGAGGAAGAGGAGATCCCGGCATGAGCACCGCCACGACCCGCGGACAGCGCACCGACGAGACCGGCGGGACCGGCGAGCCGGCTCCCGCGGCGGCCGACGTCCTGGCCGGCCTGCTGGTGTCCGGGGAGCGCCCGCCCCGCCCCAGCGCCTGGGCCGCCTCCGCCGCCTTCGGCTGGCGGGCGGTGCTGAAGATCAAGCACGTGCCCGAGCAGCTCTTCGACGTCACCGTCTTCCCGGTCATGATGGTGCTGATGTTCACCTACCTCTTCGGGGGTGCGCTGGCCGGATCGACCGACCAGTACGTGCAGTTCCTGCTGCCGGGCATCCTGGTGATGAACATCGTGATGATCACCATGTACACCGGGGTGGCGGTCAACATCGACATCGCCAAGGGCGTCTTCGACCGGTTCCGCACCCTGCCGATCTGGCGCCCCTCGGCGATGGTCGGCTACCTGCTCGGCGACATGCTGCGCTACACGATCGCCTGCGCGGTGATGCTGGCCCTCGGCCTGGTGCTGGGCTTCCGCCCGGCCGGCGGCGTCACCGGGGTGGTGGCCGGGGTGGCGCTGCTGATCGTCTTCGCGTTCGCCTTCTCGTGGATCTGGACGATGTTCGGCCTGATGCTGCGCACCGAGAAGTCGGTGATGGGCGTCAGCATGATGGTGATCTTCCCGCTGACGTTCCTCAGCAACGTCTTCGTCGACCCGGCCACCATGCCCGGCTGGCTCCAGGCCTTCGTCAACAACAGCCCCGTCACCCATCTGGCCTCGGCGGTGCGCGGCTTGATGGCCGGAGACTGGCCCGCCACCGAGATCGCCTGGTCGCTGGGGTGGGGCGCGGCGCTGGTGGCCGTCTTCGGAACGGCCACCATGCGCCTGTACAACCGCAAGTGAGCGCCGCGCCGCCCCCGGGCCGAGGGGAGAGGTCTCAGCCCTGGCCGGCCCAGTGGCCGGCCAGGGCGCAGGTCTCGTCGTAGGTGGGCATTGGCGGGGGCGGGGCGGACGGGTCGGCGAGGGAGGCGGCCAGTTCCACGGCCCGCTGGAGGGCGGCGCGGAACAGCAGCGACCCCAGGCTGATCCGGGCCGCGCCGAGCTCGGCCAGCCGCTCGCGGGTGGGGCCGCCGGGGGAGTACAGGACGTTCAGCGGTGCGTCCAGCTCGCCCGCCAGCGCCCGGATGCCGTCCTCGTCGGTGAGGCCGGGCACGAAGACGCCGTCCGCCCCGGCCTCCCGGTAGACGCGGGCCCGGCGGGCCGCGGCGGCCGTGGTGGGGTCGGCGGCCAGCCAGTGGGTGTCGGTGCGGGCGTTGACGAACAGCGCCGGGGCGGTCTCCTTGACGGCCGCGATCTTCTCCGCGTGGTGGACCGGGTCGGCCAGGCGCCCGCCGGGCAGCCCGTCCTCCAGGTTCACCCCGGCCACCCCCGCCCCGGCCAGCTCCCGTGCGAAACGGGCGACCTGTGCGGGGTCCTCGGAGAACCCGCCCTCGACGTCCACGCTGACGGGCACCGGCAGCCGGGCCAGCCGCCGCCCCAGTGCCAGGGTCCGCTCCCGCGCGGCCCCCGTGGCGTCGGGCAGTCCGGCCGCGGCGGCCACCCCCAGGCTGCTGGTCCCGACGGCGGGGAAGCCGTGCGCGGCCAGGGCGGCGGCCGAGGCGTGGTCCCAGGCGCAGGGCAGCAGCAGCGGCCGCCCGCGGCGGTGCAGCGCGCGGAAGGCGGCGGACCCGGCGGACGCGGCGGACGCGTTCACCACGGACGGCTCCCCTCTCCGGTCGGCGCTCATACCGACGTCTCCGCCGTCTCCGCCGTACCGGAAGTGCCCGCCGTCCCGCCGTCGAGGTCGGCGCCGGTGAGGCCCAGCAACTCGCCCAGGGCGCGCCGTCCGGCACCGGTCACGCGCAGCGCCCGCCGGGTGCCGATCCGCTCGCACCAGCCTGCCTCCAGGGCGTGCCGGCACAGCGCGGCACCGGCGGCGCCGGCCAGGTGGGGGCGGCGCTCGGTCCAGTCCAGGCAGGCGCGGGCCTGCGGGCGGCGGCCGTACGGGCGGGCCCCCAGGTCGATGCCGAGCCCGCCGAACCACCGCATCCCGGCCGCGGTCACCGCGAACCCGGCCTCCTGCCGCAGCAGCCCCTGCTCCAGCAGGGCGTCGGTGACCGCGACCCCCAGGCGTCCGGCCAGATGGTCGTAGCAGGTGCGGGCCCGTGCCATCGCCGTGTTCGCGGATGCCTCCCGCAGGGAGCGCGCGGCGGGCGGCGGCCCCGCGTGCGCGGCCAGTTCCTCGACCAGGCGCGCGGACGAGGGGCCGGCCAGCCGCACATAACGGTGCCGGCCCTGCCGCTCCTGGGCCAGCAGGCCCCCGGCCACCAGTTTGTCCAGGTGCTCGCCGGCCGTGGACGGCGCGACGTGGGCCAGCCGGGCCAACTCGCCCGCCGTCCACGCCCGGCCGTCCAGCAGCGCCAGGCAGAACAGGGCCCGGGTGTCGTCGGCGAGCAGCCCGGCGAGCCGGGCGAGACCGGAACCGGCGTGCCCGGGGTGCCGATCGGAGGGGGACGGGCGGGCGCGGCGTGCGAGGTCGGGGGAGTCCATGGCGCCCATCATGCGGGCCGGTCGTTTCGGCGGGCACCGAAACGACCGGCGGTGTCCCGGCGATACCCGGAGGTGTCCCGGCCTCAGACGGTCGACTCCCTGATCGCCACGTTGTAGCTGGAGGGCGTGGGCGAGGTGACCTCGATCTGCGAGCGGAAGGACTCGCCGGTGAAGACCACGGTCAGCTCCCTGGGCCCACCGCGCTGCGTCGCCGCGGTGAAGCCGCCGGCCGGCAGCGCCGAGACCAGGCAGGCGCCGCTGCCGCCGAACCGTATGGACGCCCGTCCCCCCGTGGTCTGGAAGGTGCGCACCTCGGCGCCGGCGGTGTCGCAGCCCTCCTCGCCGCCGGTGTTCGCGGAGGGGGACGGGGTGGGGCGGGCGGCGGGACGGGTGGTGGGGGAGAGCGTCGGCTTCGGCGCGGGGGCGGGGGAGGAGGCGCGCCGGGTGGGCGAGGGGGTGGGCCTGGGGGTGGGGGACCTGCTCGGCCCGGCGCTCGCCGTCGGCGAGGAGACGACCGTCCCCGGGGTGTCGCGGGCGACGGGCGGGGTGGGCCGGGTCGTCCCGACCACGAACTGGACGGTGAGGCTCACCGTCGTCACGCTGAGGGACGTGCACGACAGCCACAGCAGTACGTAACGCAGGTAGCGGGGCACCGCCCCATACTGCCCGACCGCCCGCGGCGGCCCGTGCGAGGGCCGGTGAAGACCCCCGGGAGGGATGGCGGTTGCCGGTGCGCCGGTGGTACCCGTTACCGTCCCTGGCCATGGCATCGGTACTTCTGGTCGAGGACGACCCCGTGATACGGGCCAGGCTCATCGACGTCCTGTCCCGGCACGACCACGTGGTGCGCAGCTCCCCCTACGGCTTCGAGGCCCTGCGGGAGGTGACGCGGCAGCCGCCGGACGCGGTGGTGCTCGACCTGGGGCTGCCCGACCTCGACGGCGTCGACGTCCTGCGCATGCTGCGCAGCATCTCCCAGGTTCCGGTGCTGGTCGCCACCGCGCGCGACGACGAGGCCGAGATCATCCGGCTGCTCAACGCCGGAGCCGACGACTACCTGGTCAAGCCCTTCTCCGGCGGGCAGTTGGCGGCCCGGCTCGGGGCGGTGCTGCGCCGCTCCTCCGCCGCGGCCGAGCGCCCCGCCGCCCCGGAGGCGGAGCCCCGGGACGGCGCGATACGCGTGGGCGGCCTGGCCATCGACCGGCAGGCGCGGTCGGTCTCCCTGGACGGGTGCGAACTGCGCCTGACCCGGCGCGAGTTCGACCTGCTGGCCTATCTCGCCGAGCGCGCGGACCGGGTGGTGCCGCGCCGCCGCGTCCTGGCCGACGTGTGGCGGCAGTCCTACGTCGAGGAGCAGACTCTGGACGTGCACGTGTCCTCCCTGCGCCGCAAGCTGGGCGAGCGGGCGAGCCGGCCCCGCTATCTGCACACCGTGCGGGGCGTGGGCATCAAGCTGGTGACGCCCCGATGAGACGGACGCTGGCCGGCGTCGCGCTGGCCGTCACCTCCATGGTCGCGCTGTCCTTCCTGATACCCCTGGCCCTGCTGGTCAAGTCCGAGGTGAGGTCCCGGGCGATCACGGTTGCCGAGCAGCGGGCGGCGGCGCTGGCCCCCGTGCTCGCCCTGACCACCCGCCCGGACGAGGTCCAGCAGGCCGTGGCCGAACTCGACGGCAACGGCCGGCTGGGCGTCCACCTCCCCGGCGGGCGGCTGGTGGGGACCGCGTACGCGCCCGCCGACGCGTGGCGGCGGGCGGCCCGCCAGCAGCGCACCTTCGCCCTGGGCACCGACGACGGCTGGGTCCACCTGCAGCCGGTGGTGCTGGCCAGGGACCGGGTGGCGGTGGTGGAGTCCTTCGTGCCGCGCGCCGAGTTCGAGCGCGGCGTGGGCACCTCCTGGCTGGTGATGTCGGCCCTGGCCCTGGCCCTGGTGGCGGGGTCGGTACTGGTCGCCGACCGGCTGGGCGCACGGGTGGTCCGCGCCTCGCGGGACCTCTCGCGCGCCGCCAACGCCCTGGGCGAGGGGGACCTCGACAGGCGGCTGGAGCCGAAGGGCCCTCCCGAACTGCAGGAGGCGGGGGCGGCGTTCAACACCATGGCCGACCGCGTCGTCGAACTGCTGGCGATGGAGCGCGAGTTGGTGGCCGACCTCTCGCACCGCCTCAGAACGCCGCTGACGGCGCTGCACCTGGAGTCCGAGCGCATCGCCTCCGGTCTGCGGCGGGAGGACGCCGACCGCCTGGAGGCGGCCGTCACGCACCTGGAGGAGGAACTCGACTCCATCATCAAGGCGGCGCGCACCCCCCTGTCGGCCGCCCTGGCCGCCCCGGCCCCACCGGGGCCGAAGGCGCCGTGCGAAGCGGCGCGCGTGGTGTCCGCACGGATGGACTTCTGGTCGGTCCTGGCGGCGCAGCAGGACCGGGAGTGCGCGGTGACCGTGACGGACGAGCCCACCCCCGTCCTGCTGCCGGAGGAGGACCTGGCCGCGGCCGTCGACGCCCTGGTCGGCAACGTCTTCCGGCACACCCCGGAGGGCACGGCACTGGCGGTGGGAGTGCACCGCACGGCGCACGCGGTGGTGGTGACCGTGGACGACGCAGGCCCCGGCATCCCCGACCCCGAGCGGGCCCTGGCCAGGGGCGCGAGCGTCGGCGGCTCCACCGGCCTGGGCCTGGACATAGCCCACCGCGCCGCCGACACCGGACGCGGCCGGCTGGAGGTCGGCCGCGCGCCGCTGGGCGGGGCGCGGGTGCTGATGGAGCTGGAACTGGCCCCCGAACGGGCCCCCGGCGGTGAGCGCGCCTCCCACGGGAGGCGGCGCCGTGCCTGGCTCCGCCTTCCCGCGCCCTCCCGTGTCCGCTCCTCCCGCCCCGGAAGGCCGCGGGGAGCGCGGACGGGGAAGCCGGGGGCGGGCGGCCCGCCTTAGCTGTTCCTTAGCTGCCCCTAAGGGCACTTTGAAACCCGCTCACCTCGCTGATCTGCGGCGATAGCGTCCCCTCGGACGTCGCCGCAGGGCGATCCCCCCACCAGTGAACGGAGCGGATCTGTGAAGGTGAAGCAGCAGCGAGGACGGCGGGCGCGCAGACGGCCGATGGTCCTGAAGGCGGCCATCGGCGCCGCCGCCGCGTCCGTGGCGGCCACCACGATCGTCGTGCTGCAGCCCGAGGCGGACGCCATCCCGGCGCCCTCGCTCCTCAGCGCGGCCCAGGCGAGCACCCTGGCCCACCGGCTGGAGGCGAAGCTGGGCGAGGAGGCGGCCGGGTCCTACTACGACCCCGCCGGGAAGAAGCTGGTCGTCAACGTCGTCGACGGCGGCGATATGACGGCGGTCCGCAAGGCGGGAGCCGTGGCGAAGCAGGTGGCCAGCACCACCGAGGAGCTCGCCAGGGCCAAGTCGTCGCTGGACCGCAGCACCCGCACCCCCGGCACCTCCTGGGCCGTGGACCCGCGCACCAACAAGGTGCTGGTCACGGCGGACTCGACCGTGACCGGGAAGAAGTGGCGTGAGCTGCGCGAGAAGGTCGCCAAGCTGGGCGGCAAGGCGCGAATAGAGCGTATCGAGGGCGTCTTCGAGCCCTTCGTCGCGGGCGGGGACGCCATCACCTCCGGCGGCTCCCGCTGCTCGGCCGGCTTCAACGCACGCAAGGGGGACGAGTACTTCGTCGTCACCGCGGGCCACTGCACGAAGAAGGGCGCCACCTGGAGCAGTGGGGACTCCTCGCGGCAGCGGGTGGGCAAGGCCGTCGAGAGCAGCTTCCCCGGCGACGACTACGCGCTGATCCGCTACGACAACCCCGACGTGCCGCGCCCCGCCGCCGTGAACCTCTACAACGGCGGCACCCAGGAGATCACCAGCGCCGGCGAGGCGTTCGTCGGCCAGCGCGTCCAGCGCAGCGGCAGCACCACCGGCCTGCACGGCGGCACCGTCACCGGGCTGAACGCCACGGTCAACTACCCGCAGGGCAGGGTCCACGGCCTCATCCGCACCAACGTGTGCGCCCAGCCCGGCGACAGCGGCGGAGCGCTCTTCGCGGGCAGCGTCGCCGTCGGCCTCACCTCGGGCGGCAACGGCGACTGCAGCAGGGGCGGCACCACCTTCTTCCAGCCCGTCACCGAGGTGCTGGACAAGTTCGGCCTGACCGTCGACCTCGGCTCGAAGCCCCCGGCGGACGGCGAGCCCGGCACCCCGCGGCCCTCCGCGCCGGAGCAGACCCCCGGGCCCGAGCCGACCGCCTCCCGCCCGGCCGAGCCGGAGCCGGAGACGGACGGCGCGGCCGCGCGACGGGTGCTGCAACTGGTCAACGCCGAGCGGACCAAAGCCGGCTGCCGGCCGCTGACGGTGGACGAGAGGCTGGCCCGCGCCGCCCAGGCCTACGCCGGGACCATGGCCGAGCGCGGCGTACTCTCCCACGTCGGCCCCGACGGCTCCACCATGGCCTCGCGGGTCGAGGCCGCCGGATACTCCTGGTCCGCGCTGGCGGAGAACATCGCCAGGGGGCAGAAGACCCCCGAGCAGGTGATGAACGGCTGGATGAACAGTCCCGGCCACCGCAGGAACATCCTCAACTGCGCCTACCAGGACATCGGCATCGGGGTGAGCGAGAAGGCAGGCGGCCCCTGGTGGGTCCAGAACTTCGGCAGGCGCCGCTGACCCGCCCGCCGGCCGGCTGACCCGCCCGTCCCGCCCCGGCTCCCGGCGCCACCGCGCCCGGGGCCGGGGCCGGGGCCTTCGCGGCGGGTGCCGCGGCCGTCCGGTACAACCGAAGGCCCGCCCCGGGTGTCTTCTGTGCACCGGCACCGGCCCCACGGCGCCGGAGGCGGGGCCCGCGAAGGGCCCGAGGGGAGGATCGAGTTGAGGACCACGACACGAGCCGCGCTGGCCTGCCTGGCCGCGGTCGGCACGCTGACCGCCGTTCCCGGGGCGGCGCAGGCCGCCCCGTCCGGGGAGGACGGCTCCAAACCGACCCGGACGGTCGAGAAGGGGTACGCGGTGAACTGCTCCGGGAGTTCCGGGGACGTTTTCGTCGCGGTGGACCTGTACCAGAACTCCGCGTACGGCACGCACACCGGCGTGGTCGTCGAGACGCCGGACGGGGAGTTCGGCGGCGGCTACGGGCCGGAGGACACGCAGCTGTTCTCCGACGGCGCGGTCACGGCCGAGATCCCGGTCAGGAAGCTGGACGAGACGGGGGATCCGGCCGGCAGCGCGGTCGTCACCGGCACCTACACGGCCGCGGGGGAGCCCACCCGTGTGCACGAGGTCGTCGAGGACCCGCCCGGCCACTACGTGATCACCAGGGGCACCAACACACCGCTCGACGCCTCCGCCACCGTGGAGGTGCTCGGACGGGAGGTGCCGCTGTCCTGCTCCACCGCCTTCGCGTTCGACCTCACGGTGGTGCGGGTCGCCACCGGCCGCGGCTGACGGACCGCCGGTCTGCCGGCGGCGGGACGCCTCGCCGCCGGCAGACCGGCCGGGCTCACCCGGCCGGGCTCACCCGGCCGGACCCACCGCACGGCCTCGGCAGCGGATCACCGAGCGGACGCCCCGCCGCCACGGCGGACGCGACCCGCCCGGCCCTCCTCGAACAGGGCGTCGCGCGAGGGCGCGACGGAGCCGGTCCCGTCACCGTTCGGGGTCTTCCCCGCGGCCGCCGTCCTGGTGAGCAGCATCGCCAGTCCGGCGCCCAGGCGCCCGAGCTCCGTCTCGTACTGGCGGAAGACGGCGTTCTCGCGGGTGAGTTCCGTGCGGGGGGCGCGGCCCTTCCTGCGGAGGTCCTCGAGTTCCGCCACGGCCGCCATCCGCCGGCGCACGAGCGTGATGATGGCGGAGTCGATCCGCGCGATGTGGGCGTGCTGCTCGGCGGACTGGGAGGCGATGCCCGGGTGTCGCGGCGAGGGCAACGGGATGCTCCTTTCTCGCGGGGTGCCACGCGGGGTGTCCCGCGGGGTTTCGGGGGTCACGACGGCAAGGGCGTCCGAAGACCGCTCAGCCATGCCCGCCAGCCGGCGGCGCGCACCGGTTCGCCGGCCGGGAGGAGGCTGTCCACCCAGGCGGTGACGGGGCGCAGTCCGTGCAGGGCGTTGACCACCCAGACCTCCCGGCCGGCGAGGGCGGACAGACGGCGGCGGCAGGGCCGCACCTCGACGCCCGACCGCTTCGCGTGCTCGGTCAGCAGCAGGGCCGTGACGCCGGGGAGGGCGGGCAGTTCGGCGGCCGGGTGGCACAGTACGTCGCCCTCCCACCACAGCAGGGAGGAGTTGGCCGCCTCGACCACCACGCCGTCCGGGGAGACCAGGAGCGCCTCGTCGGCGCCCGCCTCCGCGGCCCTGCGGCGTACGGCGGCCAGCGCGTCGAGGTCCGGGCCCTTGTGCCGGGGCGCCCTGCGCGGGTCGGGGACGGCCAGGCCCCAGACCCGGGCGGACGCGCCGAGCACCGGGGCGGGGCGCAACCGGTACAGCAGCCGGTGGCCGCCGGGCTGGACCGTGTCCGCGGGCGCGCCCGGGGCCGCCCGCTCGAGCTCGACGCGCGGGAACCACGGACCGGGGTCCCGCGGCAGCAGAGCCACCACGGCGGTCCAGAAGGCGTCCAGGAGCCGGAGGGAAACGCCCGCGGTCTCGGCGCAGGTCGCGGTGAAACGTTGCCGGTGCCGGTCCAGGGCGCGCACCCCGCCGTCGGCGACCAGCCAGGAGTCCGCGGCGAGCAGTGCCGGACGGGCGTCCGCCTCCCGGCCGCCGAGCTCGCGCAGCCCGCCGGAGCGGGTGAGGGCGAAGAGCCGTTCACCGCGGTCCGGCGCGGTCGCCGGCCTCAACGGAACACCGAGGCCGGGGCGCCGGCGGCCGCGGGTGCGGCGGCGCCGGGGGCGGGGGCGGGGGCGGGGGCGGGACCCGGTTCCCGGCCGGGGAAGCCGGTGCCCAGCAGCCGGAGCAGGGGGGCCGTCTTGGTGACCGTCTCCTCGTACTCGCCGTCGGGGTCGGAGAGCGCGACGATGGCTCCTCCGACGCCGTAGCGGACGCCCCGCGGGGTCACGACGGCGGTACGGATGACGATGCTGAGGTCGGCGGCGCCGGTCAGCGAGAAGTAGCCGATCGCCCCGGAGTAGACACCCCGCGGACCCTCCTCCAGCTCGTCGATGATCTGCATGGTGCGGATCTTCGGGGCGCCCGTCATCGAGCCGCCGGGGAACGCCGCGCGCACGCACTCCACGGCCGTCGCGCCGGGCCGCAGCCGGGCCCGTACGGTGCTGACGAGCTGGTGGACCGTGGCGTAGGTCTCCACGTCGAACAGCGTGTGCACGTGGACCGAGCCGACCTCCGCGCACCGGCCGAGGTCGTTGCGCACGAGGTCGACGATCATGAGGTTCTCGGAGCGGTCCTTCTCGTTGGTCCGCAGATCGGCCCGGAGCGCCTCGTCCTCCTCCGCCGTGGCGCCCCGCGGCCGGGTCCCCTTGATCGGCTTGGACTCGGCCAGCCCGTCGGCGCCCACGCGCAGGAACCGCTCCGGGGAGGTGCTGAGGACGGCCAGGTCCTCGAAGAGGAGGAGCGAGGCGAACGGCGCGGGGCTGGTGCGGCGGAGGAAGCGGTATCCGTCCCAGGCGTCCACCTTCGCCTCGCTCTGCACCATGTTGGTGAGGCAGACCTCGTACGTCTCGCCCGCCGCGATGTCCTCCTGGCTGCGCCGGATGCGGTCCAGGTAGGCGTCCCGGTCGTGCCGCAGCCGCAGGTCGCCGGCGTCCACGGGCTGCGCGGGGACGTCCGCGTCCGCGGCCCGGCCGGCCAGGGCGCGCAGCTGCCCGGCGGTGGTCCGCAGCCAGGCGCGGGCGGACTCGTCGAGGGCGGCCGCGCCGGGGTGGTCCGCCGGGTCCGCGGGGGCGAGGGCGAGAAGGTGCGTGGTGCCGGTCAGGTGGTCGAAGACCAGGGCCCGGGCGGCGAACACCATGGTGGCGTCGGGTTCCTCCGGGCGGTGGACGACGGGGCCGGCCCCGCACTGCGCCTTGAGTTCGTACCCCAGGTAGCCGACCCAGCCGAGGGCGAAGTCGCAGGGCAGCGGGGGCACCTCGACGCTGAGGGACCGCAGGTCCTCGTCGATCCAGTCGAGGAAGGGCCGCCGGGCGACCCGCACCTCGCGGACACCGTCCCTCTCCGTCATGACGGTGACCGTGCCGGCCGCCACGTCCGCCGAGGCCACGCGGGCCAGGTCGCCGGAGGCGTCGCCCATGACGGAGAACCGTCCCAGCTCGCCGTCGGTGCGGCTGCTGTCGAGCCAGAAGGCGTGGTTCCCGCCGCGCAGCAGTTCGTCGAAGACGACCTCCGGATCCCACCGGGTCGGCAGTTGCTCGGAGAGGACGCGCAGCCGCCTGCGCGGCGCGGGGCGCGCGGCCGCGGCGGTGCGACTGCGCCCGGCCGGCGCGGCCGCCGCGGTGGCCCGCCCGGTGCGGTGCTCCTCCTGCCACCGGGCCGTCAGGTCGCGGAAGTTCCGCGTCAGCCGCAGCCCGTGTTCGCTGCATATGGATTCGGGGTGGAACTGCACCCCCCACAAAGGGCGTTCGCGGTGGCGCAGGCCCATCAGAATGCCGTCGGGCGTCCACGCCGTCGCCTCCAGGACGTCGCCGGGCAGATCGGTGACGGTCAGGGAGTGGTAGCGCACGACGTCGAAGGGCGACGGTATTCCGGTGAAGAGGCCCGTCCCGGTGTGCTCCACCGGGGACACGCGCCCGTGCCGGGGCTCGGGGGCGCGGCGCACGGAGGCGCCGCTCAGCAGGGCGATGCCCTGGTGACCGAGGCACACCCCGAGGACCGGGCGGTCCGCGGCGCGGACGATGTCACGGCATATTCCGAAGTCCTCCGGGCGCTCGGGAGTTCCGGGCCCGGGGGACAGGACGACATTGTCGAAATCCCTGAGACGGTCGATTTCCCATCCGGGCTCGTCGTTGCGGACCACGACCGGTTCCTGCCCGTTCGCCTCCGCCAGAAGATGGAAAAGATTAAAAGTAAACGAGTCGTAGTTGTCCACCAGGAGAGTGCGCATACTCACCTCACGAGGTCATGGGAGGACGAATTCGAGTCAGCTGTCGAAGTCCGGCCATGCCAGGGCGGCACGCCTTGGCGCGCACCGGGAACAAACGGGTTCAACCGAGCGGAGGGCAGGGTCGGCCGATTCGAGCCGAGCAAGAAGTCGACGCGGTACGGAAAGCGGCCCCGTGAAGGGGGGCCGTGCGACGCACGTCAGGTCAACAGCCTTTTTCCCGAGGCGACTTGGGGCGCCTACCCGCTCCCGGGCGCACTCAGGTGCACCCCGCTTCGCGCCATGTCCGACATCTCCCCCGCTTCCTCGTGACAGGGGACTCGGGAGTAAGCCCGGCCCCCTTTCGACAGGGGGAGATCGTACAGAGCTTCCCGATTCTGTCAAACGACAACCGGATGCCGTGCCGGCGGGCCGGGAGGGGGAACAGACAGGAGTTCTTCGTTCCGCAGGGAGGCCGCCGTCCCGGGCCGCGCTGTGCGGCCCGGGAGCGGGAGGGAGGGGGAATTATTCATTCCGTAAAGGTGTCGCGGTTTCGATCTTCGAGCCTTGACAGTCGCCGCGTGGTCGCTTCTATGATGCGGAGCCGCTGAGCCAGCTGAGGCGAATCAGCCGTACAACGGGGGGATGTTCGTTAGTGATCAGCGATTTCGCAGGCTCCGGGAGCGCGGCGAACCGGCCCGCGGTGAACGAGCCGACGAACGAGCCGGAACCCGGCGACGGGAGCTGGGTCGACGAGTTACTCCTCCACACCGCCGACGACACCGCTCCCGCGGTGCACATCGGCGAGCGGATGGACCGGGCCGCGCTCCGCCGCGAGGTGGACGCCCGCCGGAAGGGGCTGGCGGACGCCGGCCTCCGCCCCGGCGGGGCCGTCGCGTTCCAGCTCCCGCCGTCGCTCGCCCTGCTCGCGGGCGTACTCGCCGCATGGCGGACCGGGGCCCAGGTGATCCTTCTCGACCACCGGCTGACCGTTCACGAGACCGACCGGGCCCTGCACCGGATCGCTCCGCAACTGGTCGTCCGGCCGACCGGGCCGGTACGGCGCGGCAGCCTGCGCGGCTTCCACGCGGTCGACGCCGCCGCCGAACCGTATCCGCGGGGACGGCCGGCCACCACCGGCCACGCCCTCGTCCAGCTCAGCTCGGGCTCCACCGGCCCCTCCAAGGTGATCGGACGCACGGCCGGGGAACTCGTCGCGGAGGTCCACCGCTACACCCGGATCGAGGGCATGCCCCGCGCGGGCGACCGCGTGGTCGTCCTCAACTCCCTCATCCACGCCATGGGGCTGATGGCGGGTGTGCTGCACAGCCTCCACGCGGGCGTCGAGATCGTGCTGCCGGAACGGATGACGGCCGAGGGCATCCTCGGCGCCGCGGCCGCGCGGACCGCGCCGACCGTCATCATGGGGGTGCCGTTCCACGCCCAGCTGCTGGGCTCGGTCTCCTCGCCCCCGCCGCTGCCGCACCTCGTCCGCGCGGTGTCCGCCGGCGAACTGGTGCGCCCCGGCGTCGCCGAGGCCTTCGCCGCACGGTACGGAGCGCCGCTCGGCGAGGTGTACGGCATGACGGAGACGGGCGTCATCGCAGCGGACCTGTCCGGGGCCGCCCGCCCCGCCACGGGCCGGCCGGCGCCGGGCATCGACGTGAAGGTCGTGGACGGCGAACTCCTGGTGCGGCGGCCCACCAGCCCGTACATCGGGCCCACCGACCCGGCCCGCTGGTCGGACGGCTGGCTGCGCACCCGCGACGCCGCCGAACTGGACCCGGACACCGGCCTGCTCACCATCCTCGGCCGGCTCGACTCGCAGGTGTCGGTCGGAGGCCTCAAGGTCGACCTCACCGAGGTCGAGTGGGCCCTGTCCGAACTGCCCGGGGTGCGGGAGGCGGTCGTCGTCCACGACGGCGCCATCGAGGCGTACGCCGTACTCGACGAGGGCGTCACCGCGGGCGCCGTGGAGACCCTGCTCGCCGAGCGCGTCGCCGGGTTCAAACTGCCGCGCCGCATCCGCGTTCTGCCGGCCCTGCCCCGGACCACCACCGGAAAGCCGCTGCGCGACCCGGCGGCCCTGCGGGCCGCAGTGCCGGAGCGGGCATGAGCGGGACGGTACGGGGCGGGGGCTCAGCCGTCCACACGGCGCACGGACACGGGAAGGCCCCCGGTTCCCCGTGCGCCGGCCACGCACAGCGCGTAGCCGTCGGGAGCCGGGGGGACCGCGCTGGTGAGACCGGCCTCCGGGGCGATCTCCCGCAGCACCGCCGAGTCCCCGGTGCGCTGCTCCGGCACGCCGGAGGCGGGCAGCGGCACCGGCAGCAGCAGGCCGCCGCGGACCAGCCCGGTGCCGAGCGCCTTGCCCAGCGCCTCCTTGTGCGTCCACACCCACAACAGGGCGCGGACCCGCAGGGCGGCGTCATGGCTCTCGATCCACTGCGCCTCCTCGTCGCTGAACCACCGACGGGCGAGCGCCACCGCCGGAAGGCCGCGCACCGCCTCGACGTCCACGCCGATCCTCCCGCCGGCCTCACCGCCCCCGCACACCGCGACCGCCGTCAGGCCGCGGGTGTGGCTCACGCTCACGCTCACCAACGGAGCCGGCAGGGGAGCGGGACCGCCGCGGGATAGCGCCACGTACGGCCGTCCGCCCCGCTCCCGTGCCAGGGCCAGAGCACCGGCTTCGACCCCCAGCAGCGCCGCGGCGGCCCGCAGCACCAGCGCGTGCGCGTGCCGCCGCTGGTCCCCGACCGGAACCGCGAGCCACACCTCGACCCGAGACACCGTCACCCCATCCGCTCCCGCGGCCCACCACGGCCACGCCCTGTCCGCACACACGAACACCGAACAAGGAGCCACACGATGAGCACCCCTGTGCGCGCATTCGTAGTGAACACCCTGGAAGCCATGAACCTCGACACCTCGGGTGTGGCGGACGACACCCCGCTCGGGGACGGAGGACTGGAGCTGGAGTCGCTCACCACCGCCGAACTCGTCATGCAGGTCGAGGAGGAGTACGGCGTCAAGTTCTCCGACGACGACGTCGAGGGGATGCAGGGCATGACCGTCGGAGCCTTCGTCGCCGAGGTCGAGGGGCGCATGGCACAGGCCACGGCCGAAGCGGGCCCGGCGTGAGCGGCCCGGACGGCACCCCCGGCCGCGAGGACGTGATCGCCCTGCTGGCCCGGCACGGCGAGTGCGCGCCCGAGGACGTGGGCGAGCGGATCGACTCCCTGCAACTGGCGTGGCTGGTGCACGCCGTCGAGGAGCGGTACGGCGTCCGGCTCGACCTCGGCGACGACGACCTGGAGGCCATGGACACGGTCGCCGGCGCCGTGGCGGTGCTGGGGAGCGCCCTGGCCGCCGCACCGGGCGGGTGCGTCGCATGACCGGGGCGGGCAGGGACGTGGTGATCACCGGGCTCGGCACCGTCAGCGCCTTCGGCCGCGGTGCGGACGCCCTCCGGCAGGGCCTGGCCGCAGGCCGGGCGGCGTTCGCCCCGGTCGACCGCTTCGCGACGGACCGGTACCGCACGGGTGTAGCGGCGGCACTGCCGGGCTCGCCCGACCTCGACGAGGAGCTGCGCCGCGTCGTGGCCGAGGCCTGCGACCAGGCCGGGCTCGGACCGGGGGAGCGGGCCCGGGTACCGCTGCTGCTCGCCCGCCACGCCGACCCCGCGGTCGCCCGCAGGCCGCTGGCAGCCCAGGGGAAGACGGCCGTCTCGGACACCGCGGCCGAACTGGCGCGGGCCTGCGGGCTGCGCGGCCCGGCCCGGACGTACACCAACGCCTGTGTCGCAGCCGGCACCGCGCTCGCCGAGGCGGCCGTGTGGATCCGCGGCGGCCGGGAGGACCGGGTCGTGGTGTCCGCCGGCTACCTCGTCGACGAGGACAACTTCGCCCTGTTCTCCGCCGGGCGCGCGCTCGCCCCGGACGGCGTCCTGCGGTCCTTCAGCGCCCGGCGGCGCGGGCTGCTGCTCGGGGACGGCGTGGGCGCGGTGGTCCTGGAGTCCTCCGCGGCCGCCGCCGCGCGAGGGGCACGGCCGCTCGCCGTGCTCTCCGGCTGGGGCCTGGCCGGCGACGCCCACCACGTGTGCCAGCCGCACCCCGAGGGCCTGGGCATGGCCCGGGCGATCGGCGCCGCCCTGGCCAAGGCCGGACTGGCCCCGCAGGACATCGGCTACGTCAACGCCCACGGCACCGGCACACCACACAACGACGCGGCGGAGACCGCGGCCCTGCGCCGGGCCCTCGGGGACGCCGCGGACACCACGCCCGTGAGCTCCACGAAGTCCCTGCACGGCCATGCCCTGGAAGCCTCCGGGATGCTCGAACTCGCTGTGACCGTCCTGGCGTTGCGGCACGGGGAACTCCCGGTGAACGCCGGCCACCTGGGGCCCGACCCCGACTGCAGCCTCGACCTCGTCCTCGGCGAGCCCCGCAGGGCCGCCCCCCGGCACGCCCTCAGCCTGAACGCCGCCTTCGGCGGAGCCAACACCGCATTGGTGGTGAGTACGCCATGACCCCCTACCCGACCGTGGAGGACGCGGAGATCCTGGCCGAGGGCGGCTGGCCGGGTCCGGCCGACACCGGCCCGCCGCCGCCCCTCGCCGGCTTCGTCGTCTCCGGTTTCAGCCCCATGGCCGCGGCGGCCGCCGACCGCTGCCTGGAGCAGGTCCACGCGGCACCGCAGGCGGGGAGCGAGGCCCTGCGGCGGCGGGCCGAGCGCACCGCGATCGTGCTGGGCAGCCGGGGCGGCGACCTGGAGACCCACACCGCGACCGCCGCCGCCGTGGACGCGGGCAGGACCGCGGCGCCCCTGCTGTTCTTCCAGTCCGTTCCCAACGCGGTGATCGGGCACATCGCCAAGCGCTGGGGACTGGCGGGCCCGGTGATCTGCTTCAGCCCCGACGACGGGGTGGGCGACCCGCTGCGGGAGGCGCTGGACATCACCCGCTCCCTGGTCGCCGGCGGCGACGCCGACGAGGCACTGGTCCTGCTGGTGGAGCAGGTCCGGCCCGACGGCGGGCCGGGCGGCGCCCGCGCCCTGCTGGTGCGGCCGGGCCCGGACGCCGGGGAGGCCGCCTCGTGACCCGGCCGCACGACGTCTGGGTCACCGGCATCGGGCTGGTCACCCCGCTGGGTATCGGTGTGCCCGCCCTGACCGAAGGGCTGGCCGCGCAGCGGTCCGGGCTGCGCCGGCTGGAGGGGGAGGAGTGGGCCGCGACCGGTGCCGACGTGGCCGGTGTCGCCCCCGCCATCCGGGCCGCGGACGTGCTTCCCCCCACCGAGGCCCGCTCGGTGGACCGGTTCGTGCTGATGGCCCTGGTCGCCGCCGACGAGGCCCTGCGCGACGGCAAGCTGGCCGTGGGCCAGGACGTGGCGGCGGAGCGCACGGCGGTGGTGGTCTCCACCGGCGCGGGCGGGCTCGCCACGTACGAGGAGCAGGCCGTCGCCCGGGCCGCCCGCGGCCGGGCCGCCGTCAGCCCGTACCTGCTGCCCGGCATGCTGCCCAACATGGCGGCGGCGCGCATCGCCATCCGCCACGGCATCCGCGGCCTCAGCAGCTCCATCGCGGTCGCCTGCGCGGCCGGGGCGATGGCGGTGGCCGAGGGGCTGCGGCTGATCCGCGAGGGCGCCGCGGACGTCGTCGTCTGCGGCGGCACGGACACGGCACTGGCCCCCTCCGTGGCCACCTCCTTCGGCAACGCCCGTGCGCTGGCACGGGCCGGGACGGGCGATCCCGGGGCGGCCAGCCGCCCGTTCGACCTGGGCCGCAGCGGGTTCGTCCTGGCCGAGGGCGCGGGCGTCCTCGTCCTGGAACGGGCCGACCACGCCCGTGCCCGCTCGGCCACCCCCCACGGGCGGGTGCTCGGGTGGGGCGCGACCACCGACGCCCATCATCCGACCGCGCCCCGGCCGGACGGCGGGGGCGCGGCGGACGCGATGCGGCTGGCGCTGGCGGACGCGGGCCTGGCGCCCGGGGACATCGGATACGTCAACGCCCACGGGACGGGTACCAAGGCCGGCGACCTGGCGGAAGCGTGGGCCGTCCGCTCGGTCTTCGGCGACGACGGGCCGCCGGTCAGCTCGGTCAAGGGCGCCCTCGGGCACCTGCTGGGCGCGGCCGGCGCGGTGGAGGCGGCGGTGACCGTGCTCGCCCTGCGCGACGGCAGACTCCCTCCGACGGCGAACCTCGACCGCCCGGATCCGGAGTGCGCGCTCGACCACATCCGCGGCGCGCCGCGCACGGCGGCCCCCGAGGCCGCGGTGTCCAACTCCTTCGCCTTCGGCGGCCACAACGTGAGCCTCGTGTTCGGCCGGCCTCCGGAAGCGGCCTGACCGGCCCCGCCCCGCCCCGGACCCACCCACTCCCACCCGGAAGGACAAGGACACCGTGACCAACTCCTCATCCCGGACGCCCGGACCGGCGAGCCCCGACGAGCCCTCCGCCGACCTGCTGCGCCAGTTCTGGTGGCTGCACGACGCCCGCTGGTACCAGGGGGTCGCACAGCGGTTCGGCCAGGACGCGGCCAACGAGGTCAACGCCGAGGCGATGCGGTTCGTCGCCCGGCGGATCGCCTCCGCCTACGCGCGCGAGCAGGGGCTGCGGCCGGGGCTCTCCGCCGCCGAGGCGGCCGCCGCGCTGACCGGGATCTCGCGGCTGATGACCGGGGACGCCGTGGAGGCCGTCAACAAGGTCACCGGCGAGGAGTCGTGGGAGACGGTGGTCACCCGCAACTTCGCCCTGGAGATGCTGGCGCGCGCCGGCACCCTGGAGGGCTACGACTGCCCGTGCCCGCAGATGCGGGAGGGCTGGTTCGAGGGGCTGAGGACCGAGGTCGTCGACCACCGCGTGGAGTGCATGCGCACCGGCGGCACCGCGTGCCGGTTCCAGTCCCGCACGGCGGCCCGCCCCACCGGCGACGCCCCCGCGGAGGAGACCCCGTGACCGCGCCCGCCGCCGACGCGCCCGCCGCGTACGTCACCAGCGCCGTCGGCCAGTTCGCCGGCTGGGGCGAGCGCACGGCGCTGGTCCACGGTGAGCGGAGCATGAGCTTCCGGGAGCTGCTCTCGCTGGCGTACCGCATGGCCCGGGTCTTCCGGGACAGCGGCCTGGGGCGGGGCGACGGGCTGGTGCTGCTGGCCGCCAACCCGCTGGAGATGACGGCCGTGGGCCTGGCCGCGCACATCCTCGGCGTCCGCTACACCCCGGTGTACGCGGGCGGCGGCGACCGGATGACCGAGCACGTCCTGCGCGACGCCGACCCCGCCGCCGTCGTCGTCGCCGACGCCGGGCCGGCCGCGCCCGCGGACCGGATGGCCGCCGCCGCGCGCACGGCCGGGGTGAAGCTGCTGTTCGGCCTCGGCCCCGGCCCGGACCCGGAGGTCACCGACCTGCTCGCCGCGGCCGGCGAGCAGCCGGACGACCCCCTCCCCGTGGCCGCGCGGGAGGGCGACGTCGCCCGGGTGCTGTACACGGGCGGCACCACCGGCCTGCCCAAGGGAGTGGTGTACACCTTCGGAGCGCTGACCGCGGCCGCCAGGGCCTGGGCGGGCTCGCCGCCGCCGCCGGGGCTGCGGTTCCTGGCCATGACGCCCATGGCGCACGCGGCGGGGGCGATCGCCTTCGGCCTGCTGCGCCACGGCGTGAGCGTCGAACTGTTCGACGCCTTCGACGCCGGGGTGCTGCTGCGGCGGATCGAGGAGGCGTCCGCCACCGGCCGGCTGGTCACCACGTACCTCTATCCGCCGTACCTCTACCGTCTCCTGGACCACGCCGGCCTGCCTGACACCGACCTGACCGGGCTCGCGTCCGTCAGCTACGGCAGCGCGCCCATGGCGCCGCACCGCCTCGCCGAAGCGGTCCGGCGCCTCGGTCCGCGGCTGAGGCAGAGCTACGCGCTGACCGAGGCGATCGCGATCACCGGGCTGGGCCCGGAGGACCACGCCCTGGCCGCCGCCTCCCGGCCCGAGCTGTTCGCCTCCGTCGGACGCGCGGTGCCCGGCGTGACCGTGCGGATCACCGGGAAGGACGGCCGCGAGGCGGCGCCCGGAGCGGAGGGCGCGGTCGAGGTGTCGGGCCCCACGGTGATGGCGGGCTACTGGCGGCGGCCCGAACAGACCGGGCGGGTGCTGCGGGACGGCCGGCTGCGCACCGGCGATCTGGGGCGCCTCGACGAGGACGGTTACCTGTACCTGACGGGCAGGGAGAAGGACCTCGTCATCGTGGACGGGACCAACTGCCACCCGCAGGCCGTCGAGGACGTGCTGACCACCCACCCGGCCGTCCGGCAGGCCGCCGTCATCGGGATCCCCGACGCGCGCACGGGCGAGGCACTGCTCGCCGTGTGCGCCGCCGCACCGGAGGGGCGGGCGGACGAGGCGGAGCTGCGCGAGCTGGTGCGCGACGCACTGGGCCCGGCGCACGTGCCCGCACGGTTCGAGTTCGTGGCGGACATCCCCACGGCCTCGTACGGAAAGCCCGACAAAGCGGCGCTGCGCGCCCTGTTCTCCCCCGCAAGCCCGACGCCCCCAGGAGCGATGGATGAGCACTGAGACCAAACCGTGGAGCCGCCCCCGGGAGCCACTGGGCCTGGAGGGCTGGCTGGAGTCCCTGCGGAACCTGCTGGTGATCCCGCCGGAGCTGCGCGACGAGTGGATGGACCGGGCCGGCGCGCTGGAACTGCTCCAGTGCGGGCCGGAGATCCTCGACGAACTGCTGCGCAACGGCCTGCCGCACGGCGGGGAGCCGGGGGCCGAACGCTTCGACCGCTTCGACCTGGTGAACCTCGCGCTCTACTCCGGGTCCGGCACCTCCGTTCCCGAGAAGACCATGCGCTACGCCCTGCGCTGGATGCACGCCGATCCGCGCACCCTGTTCCGGCCGCAGCGCTGGGACTACTCCGTCGCGCTCTCGCCGCCGGCCGCCGACGCGGAGGCCGACCCGGCGCGGATGGAGTGGAACCTGGCCACCCCCCATCCCGAGCGGCACGGCGGCTGGACGGAGTCGCTGACCGTCGGGCCGGAGGGAGCCGTCCTGGGGGAGAAGGACATCACCGCTCGCGGCACGACCGGACTGACGGCTTCCGGGGTCCTGGTGACCTCGGGCGAGCACCGCGAGATCCGCTCGCGGCAACTGCGCGACATCGTCACGTCGTTCGGCCCCGACCGCTTCCGCTGGGGACGCATGCCCGAGGAGCTGCAGTGGCGCAAGGACGTGGTCCTGTCCCAGGGCTACGCCCCCTGCATCTCGGTCTGCCTGGAGCTCGCCGAGCGGTGCCGGGCCGCCGGCTTCGAGGCGCGCACCCGGCGCGGCTGGATCATGGGCATGCTCGACCTCGCCCACTCGTGGCTGGAGGTGGTGGACGAGGACGGCCTGATCAAGACCGTCGACCCCGCCTTCGTCATCCTGGCCGACCACCACGCCGAGGCCGCACACCCAAAGATCGCGGACGCGTTCACCGGCTCACTGCTGAACCGCCTGCTCCCCACGGAGCACCACGCCGACGAACCGGTGAACGGATACCGCCGTGACGGCCGGTTCGGCCACCCGCGCCACCAGACCGACATCCAGCTCTCGGCGGAGCAGCCCGCGCCGCGGGAGACGGACGGCGCCGGCGACGGCACCGACAACGAAGAGAGGAACAAGCATGCCCGTACTGCAGGCTGACGAGCAGTTGCAGTCCATACTCGACCGGCTCGTGGCGATGTCCGAGCGGGACTACTACGACCCCTACAAGCTGTTCCAGTGGCCCGACTCGCTGCCCGAGAACCAGTACTGGATGTCCCCGGAACTGATGTCCGTCCACGGCACCAAGGTGGCCGAGTCGTTCACCGAGGAGCAGATGTGGGCGATCAGCAAGTGGGAGAGCGTCAACTTCTACAGCCTCAACGTCGACGGCATCCGTGAGCTGATCACCGAGATCATCGCGCGGATCCACACCAAGGACTTCGCCGTCTCCTCCGAGTACTTCCACCACATGATCGGCGAAGAGAACGAGCACATGTGGTTCTTCGCCACGTTCTGCCTGAAGTACGGGGGCAAGGTCTACCCCGACAAGGGCGTCCGGCTGGAGATGCGCTCCGAGGGCGAGGCGGCCCACTTCCTGGTCTTCGCGCGGCTCCTCCTCTTCGAGGAGATCGTCGACTTCTTCAACAAGAGGATGGGCGACGACGAGCGGCTGCACCCGACCATCCGCCAGGTCAACGCGATCCACCACCAGGACGAGTCCCGGCACGTCGCCTTCGGGCGGCAGATCGTGTCCCTGCTCCACCGGCAGCTGCGGGAGAAGCTCGGGGCGGAGGAGCTGGCCGAGCTCGAGCTGTACCTCAAGCGGTACCTGCGCAAGTCCGTCGACGGCCTGGTGAACCCCCACGCCTTCCGGGACGCGGGCATCCCCGACCCCTACCGGGTGCGCAACGAGGTGCTGGCCGACCCCGCCTTCCACGAGCTGGAACGCAAGATGCTCAAGCGCTCGATGAACTTCCTGGTGAGCGAGGGCATCTTCACCGACGACGTCCTGCCGCGCTCATGAGCGAGGTCGACGAGAAGGCGGCCCAGGGGTCGCAGGCCGGAGTCGACGCCGTGGTCCGGTACCTGCTGAGCAAGCGCCCGGACCTCACGTCCATCGATCCGGACCTCGACCTGGTCGAGAACCGGATCCTCGACTCGCTCGGATTCGTCAACTTCCTCTACGTCCTGGAGGAGCAGACGGGTGAGGAGATCCTGATGGAGAACGTCAGGCCGTCCGACTTCCGTACGATCAACGCCATTCGAAGGAGGTTCTTCCATGAGCCCGACCGGTCCGGGGACTGAGGCGGGTCGTACGGCCTCGATCCGTGGGGGTCTCGCCACACTGGGACCCGGAGCGCTGCGGCTGCGGGCCGCACTCGACGGGGTGTTCACCGGCTGGGCGGCCGAGGTCGGCGCCGCCGCGGTCCAGTACCCGCCCCTGATGCGGGTCGAGGACCTGCACCGGCTCGACTACTTCCAGAACTTCCCCCACCTGGCGATCCTCGGGGCGGCCCTGACGGAGGAGGCCGCGCCCGGATACGCCGCGGGGGAGCCGGAGCGGTCGGCCGTGCCCGCCGCCCACCTCACGGAGGCGGCCTACGCGCTGCCCTCGGCCGCCTGCTACAACGTCTACCTCGACGCGGCGGGCCGCGAGCTGCCGGACGGTCCCCACAAGGTGACCACCGTCGCCACCTGCTTCCGCCGCGAGACCCACTACGAGGGCCTGCGCCGGCTGCTGGGCTTCAGCATGCGGGAGATCGTCTGCGTCGGCACGCGCGACGAGGTCATGGACCACCTCCAGATGTTCCGCAAGAAGGTGTCGGGGTACCTGGTGGACCTCGGGCTCCCGGTCGAGATCCAGACCGCCTCCGACCCGTTCTTCGACGCGGACGCGGGACGCGCCCTGATGGCACAGCTCTTCCCGGTGAAGGAGGAGTTCGTCTTCGGCGGGTCGCTGGCCATCGGTTCGCTCAACTTCCACCGCAACTTCTTCGGCGAGCGGTGCGAGATCCGCACCCAGGACGGCGAGTTGGCGTTCACCGGTTGCGTGGCCTTCGGTCTGGAGCGCTGGATCAGCGCGCTCACCTCGCACTTCGGCGTGACCGAGGACGAACTGGCCGACCGGGTGCAGGCGGTCGGCCGGCCGTGACGCGAGACGGGTCGGACCCGGCACCGGACGTCCCGGCACAGGACGCTCCGGTGGCGGCCCCGGCGGCGCACGTACGGGCGGGCCCCGGCACCGTCCGCGCCTGGTGGGCCGACGGGCGCGCCCTGGCGGCCGCCGCGGTCGCCGACCTGGCGG